>JBJENT010000181.1:7240-10232 GCA_051880335.1 Lachnospiraceae bacterium | reverse complement strand
GATAATTATCCTTCATGATTGTTCTCCGTCAAAGTATTATTTTTGATTTCTTCCAGAATAGTATAGCATTTTTCCTGCTGCTCCCACAATGGACTATGGGCAGCATCTTCAATCAGATAAAATGCCTTATCCGGAGCATTTATCAAGCCGCAGTATTCCTCAACCAGAGGCCATGGGCAATTATAATCATGATCCCCGCTGATAAAGTAAACCGGGATTTCAAATTCCAAGTCAGTTTTTCTGTAATCCTTATGATCCAATTCTTTATCCAGTGTGGTGGTGCGATACATCTTCATCCCTTTGATATAATCAACCTTTTCCTTCAGTGTGTAACAATGGGATTTTATAATAGGCAGTGTAATTCCTTCCCATTCTGTTTCGTTCATGGTTGTTCCGCCACCGGCCTCATGTAAAAGTGCGACAAATTCATACCAGTTATGGCATTCCACTTTTCCGTCCGGTTTTTTATCCACGATTTTCTCAAGCTTTTTTAACCTTTTCCGGTCTCCTCTCTCCGTAAAAGTATCTTTCATAAATTGATAAATCAGTGTATCATTGTCATCTCCTCCACCGATCACCTGAGCCATTGCAATATATGCATAATAATATTCCGGATACTTTTCGATGGTTTTTAATGCGATATTAGTTCCGCCGGAAAAAGCCATGATATAGATCTTGTCTTTACCAAACCGCTGCATCAGATACTCTGTAACGGAAGCTGCATCTTCCACAAGGGTATTTATGTCAATGGACTCCGGGTTGATATTTTTATCATAGGCAATTCCCATTCCCCTGTAATCCCAGTAACAAATCGTATAGGCATCTTCTATATGCATGTCAGGATATTTCTCATTCAGGAAGTAGTCATCTGTTCCGGGGCCGCTTGATACAAAAAGCATCACCGGATTATTCAAGTCTTTTCCGTTTATAAAAAGACCATTGGGGGCACCATTGATCTCCAATACAAGCTTCTCACTGATACTTCCTTCCAGTGTATTTCCTTCTTCGTCTTTATACTCCCGGATTTTTCCATTGCTTATGATTGCCAGATATATCATCATACCGGCAGCTATTACCACCAAACAGATAATTATGATTCCTACCATTTTCATCATCTTCCTTTTCTCCAATTGAATTATCCTCTCTTTACATACCATTCCAATCTGTTTTCATCCTGCTTCCTCATCTTGACAGTGTCAAGATGAGTGTCATTATATACCTCAATCTTGCCACCGTCAAGATTGAGGTTATCAAAGTATTGGAACAAATTCCCTATTTGCAATTCTTTTGATGGGCTTTCATCTTTTTCATGGCCCAGTCATAGTGGCTGCTGGTAACACTGATAAAGTAACTTCCGATACAGCTTCCTCCTACCCAGGAATAATATGTATTGGTAAACAATTCTTCCTCAGAAAAGGTATCCAGTGCTTCCATTACCCTTTTATGAGAATCCATAAACCGTTTCAGTGCCTCTTCCTCTGAAACATTCTGGCATCGGTTGTAGAAAAAAATATTCATATCTCCGTATGTTTTCCAGTTATATCCTTCCAGCAGGAATGGCTTATTACTGCCATTTTCACGATTTTTGATCCACTCCAGAAGCAGCAGATGCCATTCATTCAAATGCATCAGCACATCTCTGAGATTTTTATCACGCCTCCAATGTGCCTCTTTTTTCTTTTCGTCACCGGAAAAATCATAGGTCGTATTTTTTTCTGCATCTGTTCTTTTCTCAATCAGAGCGATCAGTTTATCATAATTCGTATTTGCGGCAATTATCAAATCCGCTTTGTTTCTTGGTCTTGGCATGTTTTCTCCTCCTGTTTGCTTTGTAACTCACTTTTTCACTTTTCACCTTCAATCTTATCTTAGCACGTTAAACACGTCACCTGTGTGTCATGTTTATTGTAACATATTACATATTAAAAAGAAATTATCACTAAATTTTCTTCTGGCTTGTCTTCTTAGTGATTTAATAAAGGCAATGTACGTTATTACACATTGCCTTTGCTATAAAATCATTCCCCGCAATATACTTCAATTGCTTTACATGTGAACTCTGCAGTTCCTTCTCCACCGACCTTATCGATATTCTCGGTAAATTCTCCTCCACCGGAATACATTTTTCCCAAGCTGAGCAGGATCGGGTTTGTACACTGATAAAAATGTTCTGTGATATAATCCTGTAATTTTTTCACCTGCGCCTGAACCTTTTCTTCTGCAGGACTTAATTCTTTCATGGTGCCAAACTCTTCAAACAATTTCATAAAGTCGTTTGTCATATTCACTTCGTCCTCCTTGGTCCAATTCTGGGATTTTTGCTCAAACTCCTTGTACTCAGCAGTTTTTCCCCACTGTTCTTTGGCACGCTTTGCATATTCATCCATTTTTCTTGTATCAAATACTGTAAAATCCATTTTCTTCACTCCTAACCATTTTATTCCACGAGCGAAATCAATCAGATTTTCAAGATGCTCCTTTTTTAAGGTAAGCAGCTCGATTTGCTGATCCAAGGCCTTACTTCTGTCAAAATTCGGGGCATCGATTATCTCTTTAATCTCCTTTAACGGAAATTCCAATTCTTTGAACAGTAAAATTTGCTGCAGCCTTTCCAGAGCTGTATCGTCATACAGTCTGTATCCGGACTCTGTATATTCACTTGGTTTTAAAAGTCCAATGGTATCGTAATATTGTAAAGTGCGTATACTCACTCCCGTTAATTTACTTACCTCGTGTACTGTCATCATTGGTCATTTCCTCCTCTCGATAAGTATACACTAAACTATTACGTAACGTAGGAGTCAACTACTATTTTGAAATTTTTTCAGATTTTTGGATTTTTATTTTATATTGAATTTTTCATTTTTATTACTTCATATTTTTAATATGGACTGTAAGGATGATATGAACTGCTTTTCCAGCATCTCTGCCTCTGTTTTCGTTTCTCCGGAAACACTAATATAGCACTTCAGTTTGGGCTCGGTACCGCTGG
>JBJENT010000181.1:3042-7140 GCA_051880335.1 Lachnospiraceae bacterium | reverse complement strand
TTCGTTTCTCCGGAAACACTAATATAGCACTTCAGTTTGGGCTCGGTACCGCTGGGTCTGATGACCACAGAACAATGATCCTCCAGCAAAAATTTCAAAACATCGGATTTTGGAAGATCATCCAGACCTTTCGAATAATCCAGTACATTTTTTACTTTTTGGGGACCGATTGTTTCCAGCCCCTGTCGCAACTGCGCCATGATGTTCTGCATCTTATCAAATCCGGCAGCACCCTCAAATTCATAGGAATGAAGCGTATTCAGGCAGTAACCATAAGTCTGATACAGTTCTTCCAGTTTATCTGACAGACGGATTCCCTGCGCTGCATAATAGGTAAACATCTCACAGATCATCAATGCTGCACCTACGCCATCCTTATCTCTTGCATAGGTGCCTGTCAGGTAACCATAGCTTTCTTCCATTCCAAAAATGTAACGCTTATCCTCACCTGCTTTTTCCAGTAATCCGATCTGTTCCCCAATATACTTAAATCCGGTCAACACATTGATTGCCTGAACCCCATAATGGGCAGCAATCTGCTCTGCCATGTCCGTTGTGACAATGGTTTTCATCATAACCGGATGCTTCGGCATTGTTCCCATGACAATACGCCGGGAACAAATGTAGTCCAGCAAAAGAAGTCCTGTCTCATTTCCGGAAAGTAAAACATAATCATCATCCCTGTTTTTTACTGCGATGCCCACACGGTCACAGTCCGGATCGGTTGCAATCAAAAGGTCGGCATGGCACGCCCTGGCATAATCCATCCCCAGTGTCATGGCTTCCTTTATTTCCGGATTGGGATATGGACAGGTGGTAAAATTCCCATCCGGCTGTTCCTGTTCTTTGACAACGGTAATGTTGATATATCCACATTCTTTCAACGTTCGAAGGACAGGCTTTAATCCTGTACCATGAAGGGGACTGTATACGATAGCGATATTTTTATCTACCTCCACATTCCCCAGAACAGACTGCTTTTTTACTGCTTCCACAAAAGCGGTATAGACTTCTTCTGAAATGTACTCAATACTGCCATCCTGCAAATCTTTCTTTTGATCATCATTTATTCCGGCACTGATAACAGTAGGAATGGAATGCTCATCACCAAGATGAAAATCCCTCATTTTAACATCTTGAAAAATATCCAGCTTCTCAATCTCAGTCTGAATCTCTTTTGCAGCCTTTGATGTAATCTGACAGCCATCCCCACCATACACCTTATATCCGTTGTATTTTGCAGGATTATGGGATGCGGTCACCATGACACCGGCAGAAGCACCCAGATAGCGTACTGCAAAGGATACCATTGGTGCCGGCATCAGCTCAGGCCATATATAAACTTTTATTCCGTTTGCAGAAAACACACCGGCTGCAGTTTGTGCAAACAGGTCCGACTTGATGCGGCTGTCATAACCGATCACCACAGAAGGACTTTCAACATTCTTAACCAGATAATCTGCCAGTCCCTGGCTGGCCTTAGCAACTGTGTAGATATTCATGCGGTCTGTTCCGGCGCCAAGGATTCCCCGAAGTCCCCCGGTTCCAAAGGTCAGGTTTTTATAAAAGGCATCCCGGATTTTTTCTTCCTCATCTGCCATCTCCATCAGTTCTTTTTTCAGATCCTTATCCAATACAGCCCGCTTCATCCACAACTGATATTGCTCCATTATCCCTTGCTTCATTATCCCTTGCTCCATTATCCCTTGCTCCATGCTGTCTCCTATATTCTATATCATCCTCTCACATCCAGAAACTGTGCACTTCCGTGTATTTTTATCTCTACGGAATCAGCCGGTACAAAAATACAATCTCCTTTGAAAAAACTCAGAGACTTTTTTTCATCAAAACTTATCAGCCCACAGCCTTCCGTACAGAGAAGTACCCGAAAAGATTCACTGTCTGCCCGGTAGGTGACAAGACTTCTGCAACATTCTGTATTTACAAGCATACGATATACCTCAAAGTACCTGCAACGACAAAGTAGTTCAGAAGCACAGCCTCTACGGTATTTTAATACCCGGAGAGGCTGTCTTGGTTCTGCACTGGATTTCAGGTTTACCACCTCCAGTGCCTTTTCTATATGCAGATCTCTCTTTTTACCATCTCTGTCAACCCGGTCATAATCATACATGCGATAGGTCAGGTTGGAATTCTCCTGTATCTCAGCAATCAGAGTTCCTGCACCAATAGCGTGGACAGTTCCCGCTTCAATATAAAACAGGTCATTCTTTTTCACCGGAATCTTCTGTAAATACTTTTCCACCGTTCCCTCTTCGATACTCTTTTGAACGGTTTTCTTATCCATATCATGACGAAACCCATACACCAGTCTGGCATCCTTCACTGCATCCAGTACATACCACATCTCTGTCTTACCCAGCTGTCCATTTTCATGTTGTGAGGCATAATCGTCTGTAGGATGAACCTGTACAGAAAGATCCTTTTTTGCATCAATCAGCTTAATCAGGATGGGAAGTTCCCCATCTGTTTTGGGATGAGTCCCTAAGAATTCCGGATGCCTCTTTAGAACCTCCGTCAGTGTCATTCCTTCAAATCTTCCACTTGCCACAATGCTCGGTCCGTCCGGATGAGTGGAACACTCCCAGGTTTCGGCAAGAGGAGTTTCTTCCATATCCTTGGAAAAATCATCTCTCAGCCGGTTTCCACCCCAGAGATAGTCTTTTCCAGCAGGTCTTAGCAAAAATGGCTGGTTTTGTTTCTTCATAAAAATGGACTGACTTTCTTTCTGTTCAGAAAAGAGCTGATTCTTTACTGATTGCTCAATCCAACTGGTATTTCTGTTTGTCATATACGCTGATCTCCTTACCGATCTGCACCTCAATTAGTTTCAGCTCTGTATTTGCCATAATCGTATGACGACATCCTGCCTGCATGGTGATCACGTCTCCCTGCCTGACATTCTGTTCCATTCCATCCACCACCGTTTTTCCGGTCCCGGATATCACGGTCCACACTTCATCTCTGTTTTTGTGGCTGTGATAGTTCATGCTGTGGCCTTCATTTAATGTGACCTTGATGGTAAGACTCTCTTTTTCCACATCCAATATACGAAAGCTTCCCCAGCTTTTTTCCGCATACATAACCCGCTGATCTATCTGGTCTACAAAGGGTTTGATATACGAACTCTGCTCTTTATCGGAAACCAGAATGCCCTCCGGTGAAGCAGAAATCACCACATCCTGCAGTCCCATAGCCAGAATTGGCATTCCCAGCTCATTGATAATGTGAACATCCCGGCAGGTCTCATTCATGATAGCATCACCTATTATCTGCTCCTCCATGGACTCTGTCAGGGTATTCCAGGTGCCCAGATCTTTCCAGATGCCAGCAAAGCGCATGACCTGTATCTTTTGCTCCTTTTCTGCCACAGCATAATCAAAAGAGATTTTGGGCAGGCTTTCATATATGGAATATAAATCCTGATAATCTGTGAATTGTATCATTTCGTGGGCTTTCTCCAAAACATATTTCAGCTTGTAAGCAAACACACCACCATTCCACAATGCTCCCTTTTTGATATATTCTTCCGCAGTCTCTTTATCTGGTTTTTCCCGAAAAGAAGAGACTTCCGTAACCGGATTTTTATCCACCGGAAGAATATAACCATATTTCTCAGAGGGATAAGTAGGGGTTATTCCCATAAGTACCAGATTGGCCTGTCCCTTTTTTGCCTGGTCAGCCAGATCTTTCAACGCCCTGAAATAGTCTTCCTCCACATAAGGATCCACAGGACAGACCACCACCGATTCTTCCGGATCTACTCCTTTTATATCAGCCAGATAGGCGGATGCCAGTGCGATAGCCGGAAAGGTATCTCTACGGCAGGGTTCGGCCGAAATCCCAACCTGATCCCCCAGCTGATTGTGAATGGCAGAAATCTGTGCTTTGCTGGTTGCAATGGTTATGGTTCCCTCCGGATCTACCTTCTTGATCTGCTGGTAAACCCGCTGAACCATGGATTCGTAGGATCCATCTTCCTGCTTAAATAATTTGATAAATTGTTTGCTTCTAATGTCATTGCTAAGTGGCCACAGACGCTTTCCGGAACCACCGGACAATAATATGATATTCATA
>JBJENT010000181.1:0-2942 GCA_051880335.1 Lachnospiraceae bacterium | reverse complement strand
ATATGCAGCATACCCTTTCGAATTCCATTTCATATTTCGTTTCTATCGTTCTGCCCGCATGGGATTTTTCAGGAAATCTTCATAGGCCATCCGAATCCCATCTTCCAGCTCTGTCTGATAGGTCCAGCCCAGCTTTGCAGCCTTACTCACATCCAGAAGCTTCCTGGGTGTTCCATTGGGTTTGGAAGTATCCCAGCGTATTTCCCCCTCGTAACCGATGGTCCTTGCCACCAGCTGGGTTAATTCTTTTATGCTGAGTTCCTTTCCTGTTCCTGCATTCACTGTCTCATTTCCACTGTAATGATTCATCAGAAATACGCAGAGGTTGGCCAGATCATCCACATACAAAAACTCCCGAAGAGGGCTGCCATCTCCCCAGCAGGTAACATAGAGCAGATTTTGCTCCTTAGCCTCATGAAAGCGGCGGATCAGTGCCGGAAGTACATGGCTGTGAGTGGGATGATAATTGTCATTTGGTCCATACAGATTGGTGGGCATCACAGAAATATAATCTGTGCCATACTGTCTGTTCAGAAATTCACAGTATTTCAGTCCGGATATTTTGGCCAGTGCATAGGCCTCATTGGTTTTCTCCAGTTCACTGGTCAGAAGACAGCTTTCCGTCATGGGCTGAGGCGCCATGCGTGGATATATACAGGAGGATCCCAGAAATTCCAGCTTCTTACATCCGTTTTTCCAGGCAGAATGAATCACATTCATTTCCAGCGTTATATTTTCCCACATAAAATCTGCCAGTGCTTCCTGATTGGCCGCAATCCCACCAACCTTAGCTGCTGCAAGAAAAACATATTCCGGTTTTTCCTCCGCAAAAAACTGTTCCACAGCTTCCTGACAGCAAAGGTCCAGCTCTTTATGTGTACGGGTAATGATATTACCATACCCCTGTTTCTGCAATTCCCGTACGATAGCAGATCCTACCATTCCTCTATGGCCTGCAACGTAGATTTTTGAATCTTTCTCCATGCTACTTCTTCAACCTCTTTTCTCTGTCTCTTTGTTTCCCTTTTCCTTTTTACTTTATCCTTTGTTTTGCTTTATTTTTTTCCCTTTTACATGTTTTTTCTTAGCCCATTTTATTTATTGTGCCTGCACACCCTTTATCATTCTTTCTCCTCTGGCCAGCATTCGGTCATGCTCTGCCATAATGGAAACCAACTCCTCATAGCTTGTCTTCTGAGGATTCCAGCCCAGTACCTTCTTCGCCTTGGTGGGATCGCCCCACAGATTGTCCACGTCCGTCGGCCGAAACCACTGAGGATTCACGCAGACCAGCATCTTTCCGGTCTTTGCATCATAACCTTTTTCTTCTGTGCCACTGCCTTCCCACCTTATGGTGATTCCATTTGCTGCAAAGGCCTTTTCTGTAAAATCCCGTACTGTGTGCTGGGTTCCGGATGCAATCACAAAATCATCCGGCTTCTCCTGCTGCATGATCAGCCACATGCACTCCACGTAATCCTTGGCATATCCCCAGTCTCTGAGGGAATCCAGATTGCCCAGCTCCAGATGTTCCTGCAATCCCTCTGCAATACGTCCGGCCGCCAGAGTAATCTTTCGGGTCACAAAATTCTCACCACGCCTTTCCGACTCATGGTTGAATAAAATACCATTCACAGCAAACATACCGTACGCCTCCCGGTATTCCTTTATCATCCAGAAACCATACTGCTTTGCAATCGCATAAGGACTGTATGGATGAAAAGGAGTGGTTTCCCGCTGAGGTACTTCCTCTACCTTTCCAAAAAGTTCTGAGGTAGATGCCTGATATATTTTGGTCTTTTTCGTCAATCCCAGAACCCGGACCGCTTCCAGAATACGCAGAACACCAATGGCATCCACATCCCCGGAATACTCCGGAACATCAAAGGAAACCTGCACGTGACTCTGAGCTGCCAGATTGTAAATTTCATCCGGTTGTATCATATTGATTATTCTGATCAAAGAGGTGGAATCTGTCATGTCACCATCATGAAGCGTAATTTGTCCTAACAAATGGTCGATTCTTGCTGTGTTGGAAAAAGATGCACGCCGCACAATCCCATGTACTTCATATCCTTTTTCCAGCAGAAATTCTGCCAAAAATGAACCATCCTGCCCTGTAATACCTGTAATTAAAGCCTTTTTAGACATATCGTAACCTCAACTTTCTTTTTTCATAACATGTTCATTATATAAAAAGATATTCTAAATACAATTTCATATATTGCACATTATTTGCATTATATTGACATATTCTATTATCTGTTGCTATCATTATTTTGTAAAAAAAATCCTGAACATATAAAAATTGAGTTCTTATAAAATAGTTGTTAGAAAGGAGTACCCATGAATCAGGCACTGTTCCATGGAAGTCTGGTATCTTCCAGTCGTATTTTGTATACCCCATCCGATTTTGCCAAAATCAGTCTGATCCATCTTCAGGAAATCGGCCAGTTACAGGCCCAGAAGCCTCATATAAGCAAGCGTGAAAACCTGGCATCTTTTCTGTTTTTTACAGTTCTGTCCGGCTCCGGTAAACTGGTCTATCAGGATAAAGTCTATTATCTCTCCCAGGGAGACTGCGTATTTATTGACTGCAAAAAGCCCTACTCCCATGAAAGTTCCAATGATTTGTGGAGTCTGAAATGGGTCCACTTCTTCGGTTCTAACGTCTCCGGTATATACGAAAAATATAAGGAACGAGGCGGTGAAAATGTCTTTCACCCCAAAGATACATCCTCTTTTATTCAGATCATTGACTCCTTGTATCAGATTGCAGGCTCTGAAGACTATATCCGTGATATGCGCATCAACGAAGGGCTCACCACTTTGCTCACTCATTTAATGGCAGAAAGCCTTCACCCGGATCAGATACATACCGACCGAAAACGTCAGAGCCTTATGGAAATCAAAAACTATCTGGATGAGAATTATACCCAGAG
>JBJENT010000180.1:0-1913 GCA_051880335.1 Lachnospiraceae bacterium | reverse complement strand
GTTCCCATGTGCCCCATAAATGCCGAATAGGAAGTAAATCCTGTTCCCCACAAAAGATTCGCCCCGAAAAGCGGCCAGAAACATTTGGCATAGTCCTTTTGCAGCAGTTTATTTTTGTAAAAAATCGCTTTCCAACTCAAAGGAACATATCCCGGCCGCCCGGATGCCCATACAGCCCAGATCAGCTCCACCACTCGCGCTATTAATGTGGCAAGTGCAGCCCCCTTTACTCCCATGGAAGGAATTCCAAACAGACCAAATATAAACACCGCATTTAAAACAATGTTGATTATAACAGCTCCCGAACTGATTTTCGCAGTCATGGACGCATGCTCACTGACCTTCATGATCACCAGATAAGTCTGGGAAATACCGGTAAGCAGATAGGACCAGCCTGCTATTTTCAAATACTGGATGCCGATTTCGATCAGTACTTCTTCATTGGTAAATATCAGCATCAGATACCGTGGAAAAAACACACAGCCAATAAAGAAAAGTATGGATGCCGCCCCGCTTATTTTCAACGTAATGCCAAAGATTTCGTTGATTGTTTTTTCATCTCCTTTTCCCCAGTACTGGGCACCCAGAATACCGGCTGCTGTCACCGTGGAAAAAAGAATCATATTCTGCATAAACTGAATCTGCGTCGCCAGAGATACCGCAGACATGGCATTCTGTTCCAATCTCCCCAGCATAAAAGCATCTGCTGCGGCTACCATAGCCAGCATCAGACTCTGAAATGCAATGGGAATCGTTAGTTGAAACAGCTTCTGATAAAAAACTTTATCTTCAAATAATTTTAATTTCATAGATTCCTTACCTTTAATGCGCTCGCGATCCGCTCGTAGACCGGAAGCTCCACTCCATATTTCTTTCCCATCCGGACTACTTCATACACCAGTCCATTCACCTCTGATGGCTTTCCTGCTTTGATATCACGGTGCATGGAGGCACTTGCTGTAGGTGCCAGGTCATCCATGATCTTCAGATTGATGTCCACGATATCTTCCGGCAGTCCTACTCCCATGGCATCGGATAAAAGCTTGATCTCCTGTACCAGGTTGATAAAGATATCTCTCATTTCTCCCGGTTTTTGTGACTCACCGGCCACTACATCATAGCAGGCTCCTTCAGCTGCCATAGGGGACACAAAGGAAAACTTCTGCAGGGCATCTCTCTCAATATTTTGAGAATAAATGGGCAGAATCCCTGCCTCTGACAAATCCTGTTCTACCTGTTTCAGTACCGGTCCTGCTTTTTCGCAGACTCCCTGTGGGGTATTTTTTCTCATGCCAAATACCACCCGGAATATCTTTCCGGACATCAAAATAACGCCCGGTTCTTTGATCTGTGCTGCAATATAAATACAGCCATCCGTAACGATTATTTCCGGAAGCTTTTCCTGCATTTTTTTACCGGTTCCATAAATATTCAAAATCGGAATCACTATGGTATCTGCGGTTGCTACTCGGGCAATAAAGTCTTCTGCTTCGTCCAGAGAATAGCCTTTCACGCATACAAAGATCACATCCGGTGTTCCCACATAATCATCCATGGTACAGGCTTTCACCGGCACTGAAAAGCTGCCATCCGGCGTTTCAAATCCAAGTCCCTTTTCCTGCATCCTCTCCAGATGCGCTCCTCTGGCAATCAGAGTCACATCCTTTCCGGCTTTAGCCAGAAATCCACCGATTGCGCCACCGGTTCCACCGGCACCGATCACCACGTATTCTAACTGTTTCTTCATGTTCTTTTCCCTTATTCCCTTAGTTTTCTTTTCTATATATGCGTCTTTCATACATATATTTCATTCCTGTTTTCTATCCGCATATTTTATCCGTGTTTTTTATCCTCATATTTTATCTGCGTTTTCTATCCCCATATTTTATCCACTTTTTTATTCAAACGCATCC
>JBJENT010000179.1:0-1928 GCA_051880335.1 Lachnospiraceae bacterium | reverse complement strand
GGGCTACATGGTTGCCATGGATATTGCTAACTTTAACAACATCAATATTGCTGCAGGAAAAGCAGCCGGCGATGCTATGATTCGTAACGTCTGGGAAATCCTGTCGCAGGAACTCCATAGTGATGAGATTGCAGGTCATGTGCAGGATGATCTTTTTATCATATTCCTGAATTCCGAAGAAAAAGAGGTTCTCGTTGAACGACTGGGTCGGATTTCTACCAGAATCAACAGACTGGCCAAAGAACTACAGGTAAAAGGAATCCATTCCAGATACGGGATTTACTCCATGCAGGGTAATGAATCACTGGAAGATGCTTACAGCAAAGCCCAGATCGCCAGAGAACAGTCCAGAACGCATCGGGATCAGTATTATACACTTTACAACGAAATGGATCATGAGAAACTGCAGCAGGATCAGCAGTTAGAAGAACGATTTGAAGAATCGCTGGCAGAAGGTGATTTCGAAGTCTGGTATCAGCCAAAATACAGTGTTATTTCCGGCAACGTAGTCGGCAGCGAAGCGCTGGTACGCTGGCGGGATAAAGATGGCAGCCTGATATCTCCCGGACGGTTTATTCCCCTTTTGGAGGGAAATGGTATGATCTCCAAACTGGATGAATATATGTTCCGCGCTGTATGCCGGCAACAGGTAAAATGGCTGGGTGAAGGACGCAAAATATATCCGGTATCTATTAATTTAAGTCGTGCATCTCTGTACTTTTCTGATATCGTAGAAAAATATATGGCTATCATACAGGAATGCGGAGTGGATCCCAGTTTTATACAGCTTGAGGTTACCGAAAGTGCCATGGAAGGCAAAGCGGATATCAGCGGATTACTGGGACGTTTCCGGAATATGGGAATCCGGATTCTTATGGATGACTTCGGCACCGGTTATTCTTCTCTTGCCACTTTGAGCATGAAGTGCTTTGATACCTTGAAGCTGGATAAGAGTCTCATTGACCATATCGGCGATCCGAATGGCGAGACCCTTCTATACTATGTCATCAATATGGGACAGCAACTGGGACTGCATATCACAGCCGAAGGTGTGGAAAATATCATGCAGCTGGATTTCCTGAAAGAAAATCATTGTGATGATATCCAGGGCTTCCTTTTTGCAAGGCCTATGCCATCCTCTCAGTTTGAACAAATGCTGACATAGAGAAACAAAATCAGCAGCATTTAGATTACGGTTCACACCGCAATCAATGCTGCTGATTTTTTCTCTCTGTATTTGGAACAAATACGTACTCTGTTTCGGAAGATATATCCTCACGATATACATAACCTAAGCGGTTAAAATTCCTGATATCCTCCGGATTTTCAATCCTGTTCTCCGCCATAAACCGGACCATCTCTCCTCTGGCCATCTTGGCGTAAGTTCCTTTCGTCACGATCTTTCCACCGGACATTTCTCCAAACGTGCAGGTAATATAGGTATCCTGGTCTGTCAGATACTTTTCTACACATCTGGAATATTCCCTGGACGCCAGATTTATGATAATCCCTGAATCATCTCTCACTTCTTCATACAGCCTTCGACCCCAGAAATCATATAAATCCTTATGCCCGGCAATCTCCGCTCTGGCCTGCATCTCCAGACGATACGGGGTCACCCCATCCATTGGCTTTAGCACGCCGTAAAAAGCCGATAAAATCCTTAAGTGCTCCTGCACATATGTAAACTGCTCTTTTTCAAATACCGCAGGGGCCATGTACTGATACGCAATTCCTTCATAGGAAAGCACTGCCGGTGTCAGCTGTTTTTGCAAATCCATATGTTCCAGCCGCTGCTGGTTCTGTTCTGCAATCTTATCATTGCATTTCCAAAGCTGCTTCAATTCTGCGTAGTTCTTTTCTCTTAACCAGTCCAGAATTTCACAGGTCTGCGCCAAAAATACGGGCAATCCCTGAATGGGAAGAGA
>JBJENT010000178.1:0-10432 GCA_051880335.1 Lachnospiraceae bacterium | reverse complement strand
GCAGAGGACTGAAAATCCTCGTGTCACTGGTTCGATTCCGGTTCTGGGCACTTGTTTTATGGGCTACTAGCTCAGGTGGTAGAGCACTTGACTTTTAATCAAGTTGTCCGGGGTTCGAGTCCCCGGTGGCTCATTGTTTATAGAAAGTTCTGCATGTCAGTGCTTTCTTTTTTTTTACTTATAATTATAATGATAATGGAAGAATAGATTAAAAAAGTACATATATATAGTTAATTTACGTGAGGAGAATTTGAACATATAATGTCAAATCAAAAGAACAATACGAAAAGGAATATTATCGCTATACTGATTCTTATTTCCGTTTTGATTTTAATATATATTGCAACTGCCCTGTATTTTAAAACACATTATTTTTATGGAACCATCATAGAAAATGTTCCATGTGGTCTGATGAATCAGGAAGAGGCAAGAAAGCTAATCGAGGATGAAGTAAATCATTATGAGTTGGTTTTATATGGAAGAGAGAATATAGAGGATAGTATTTCTGCGGCAGAGATTGATTTAGAGTTGCATTTTGACGATTCTTTTTATGGGATTCTTTCCAATCAAAATTATTTTGGGTGGATAACTTCTTTCTTTAAAGATCATTCCTATGAACTGTCCAGGGATGTAACTTATAATGAAGAAAAACTGTTTGATGTAATTGATAAGCTATCTTTTTTTGAGTCATCCAATATTAGGAATCCCAAAGATGCATACATTGGGGAGTATGATTCCTTATCCGGAAAATATGAAATTATAGAAGAGTATCCGGGAACCAATGTTGATAAAGCATTGTTTACCCAGCAGGTAAAGGAGGCAGTTGTAAGTCTGGAGGATTCTTTCGATCTGGATCAGGCTGCATGTTATAAAAAGCCTGCAAGAGGTGCAGATGACAGAAAGCTAAACCGTTTATTGGATACGATTAACCGATATGTGAGTACTAAGATCATATATGACTGGAATGGCGATGAGGTGATATTAGATGGACAGATTCTTTCAAAATGGCTATCTGTTCAGAATAATCGAATTGTTTTAGATGAAGATTTGCTTGAAGAATGGGTAACAGATCAGGCAAGCGTGCACGATACATATAGTAATGAGAGAGATTTTGTTACATATACCGGAGATGTTGTAAAGGTAAAGAGCAGTACCTTTGGCTGGAAGACGGATAAAAAAGCAGAAATAAAAGAACTGGAAACGCTGATCCGAAAAGGAGAGACTGTGGAAAGAGAACCGGAATATACCTATAGAGGCTATCAAAAAGGGCAGGATGATATGGGTGATTCCTATGTTGAAATAAATCTTTCAGCCCAGCACCTTTATTTGTGGATTGATGGAGAAGTGATTTTAGAAACAGATTTTGTTTCCGGAAATATGTCAAATGGAAATGCTACTCCACCGGGGCTGTTTGGCCTGACATATAAACAGAAGGATGCTGTACTTAGAGGTGCAAATTATACCACACCGGTAAAGTACTGGATGCCATTTAATGGAAATGTGGGAATGCATGACGCATCCTGGAGAAAAAGTTTTGGCGGAGACATTTATTTAGAAAATGGTTCTCATGGCTGCATCAATCTCCCGGTTAAAATGGCAGAAGAAATATACGGTTATATGGAAAAGCGATTTCCTATTGTATGCTATTATTAGAAGATTATAGAAAAGTATTCAGAAAGGATGATTTGATGGAAAGCTTGTACCAAAAATTAATGGAATATAGCAATTCGGATTATTATCCTTTTCATATGCCCGGACATAAACGACAGGCCTGTTTTAACAATATGACAAAGATGTCGAAAATGTTCTCTCTGGATATAACAGAAATAGAAGGATTTGACAATTTACATCAGCCGGAGGGGATTTTACGACAGGCCAAGGAAAGAGTATCAACTTTGTATGGCTCGGAGGAATCTTTTCTATTAGTAAATGGCAGTACCTGTGGAATTCTGGCAGCTATCTCAGCCATTGCGGAATTGGGAAAGAAGGTAATTGTGGCGAGGAACTGCCATAAAGCAGTTTATAATGCCATACATTTGAACCGGTTGGAAGCGGTGTACATATGGCCGGATTATCTGGAAGAGTATGATATTCAGGGGTCGATCAGAGTCTCTCAGATTGAGAAGGCTTTGGAGGAAAATACCGACATAGCCGGAATCATACTGACTTCTCCTACATATGATGGGATTGTTTCTGATGTGAGAGGTATTTGTAAGGCGGCACATAAATATCAGGTTCCTGTGATTGTAGATGAAGCTCATGGTGCACATTTTTCATTTCATGAAGATTTTCCGGAAAGTGCTGTGACACAGGGCGCGGATATCGTGATCAACAGTACCCACAAAACACTGCCGGCACTTACACAAACCGCGCTGCTCCATGTGCAGGGAAAGCGGATCGACCGGACTCGGCTAAAGGATTATCTTGCCATATATCAGACAAGCAGTCCATCTTATCTGCTCATGGCAAGCATCGATGCAGCTATGGAATGGGTGGAAAAAGAAGGTGCCGAAGGGTTTGAGCCTTTGTTTTCTTATAGAAGAAAATTTGAGGAAGGCTGTAAGGAACTGAAGCATATAAAAATCATGCCCTGGGAAAAAGGGATAAATGATCCGGGAAAACTGATCATTTCTGTGAAAAATGCAAGGATATCGGGCATGCAGCTTTATCAGATTCTGTGGAAGGATTATCAGATTCAAATGGAAATGGCGGCCCCTGGCTATGTGCTGGGTATCCTGACACCTATGGATAAAGAAGAGGGAATCGACAGGCTGGTGAAAGCTCTTGGGGATGTGGATAGCAAAATCGAAAGCAACTCATTAGAAGAGACAGGCGGACAGGAAAACGAAATAAAGGTCAAAATTCCTTTATACCATGATCTGGCAAGACCACATTGCAGAATGCTGTTATGGGAGGCCTATTCAAAACCAAAGAAATGGGAATGTCTGGAATCGGCCACGGGAAAAATATGCGGTGAAGTGGTAAACTTATATCCGCCGGGAATCCCGATTTTAGTACCGGGAGAAGAAATAGAGCAGGTGCATATCAACCAGATAAAAGAAGCTCTGGCGAAAGAAATGAAAGTGCAGGGACTGACAGAGGATAAAAAAATCTGTACTATTTGTATGTAAAGTATGTTACGATATAAAAAATACAGGAATCTGAAACATAATGGGTAACAGGTAAGATTTATGGGTAAAGTGGTATATTTGATGGGGCCAAGCTCCGCAGGGAAGGATACAATATATAAAAAGCTGTTGGATCAAAAAGAAATAGCTTTTCAGACTGTTGTCTTATATACTACAAGACCGATCCGTGTGGGTGAGACCGATGGCGTAGAATATCATTTTACAGACGAAGCAGGTTTTCAGAGTCTGGTAAAAGCAGGAAAAGTGATCGAAGACAGAAGCTACGATACGGTACAGGGGCTTTGGCGTTATTTCACAGTACTGGATGGCGAACTCCAACTGGAAAAGAATGATTATCTGATGATCGGAACATTAGAATCTTATGAAAAAACACGGGATTATCTGGGAGAAAAGAATATGATTCCGATTTTGATCGATCTGGATGATGGTATCCGGTTGCAGCGGGCTCTGGACAGAGAGCGGGCGCAGGAGATACCCCAGTACGGAGAAATGTGCAGACGATATCTTGCTGATCTGAAAGATTTTACCGAGGAGAAAATAGAAAAAGCAGGAGTGACCAGACGGTTTATCAACGATGATCTTGACCGGTGTCTGGAAGAAATCATAGATTATATTAAATGTAATTTGTCGGAAAAGTAAGGCAGAAGAGTAAGGCGGGAAAATAAAGAATCGGAATAAAGCGGAAGAATAAAGCAGCAGATTAAGGCAGGAGAATAAGGCGGGAAAAAGAAATGGATATTAAAGTAAATCAGACGACACCTGTGTCACAACCAAGACCGTCTGCGGAAGTACAACCGTCTGATGGTACTTTCAAATTTACTCTTGCAAGCCGGATTGAGGAACATGAACTACAGGCCAGGCTGACAGCAATGATGGAAGAAATCACCATGCAGGGAAAAAAGCTTGGGAAACACAGAGATGTGAAGGACATGAAACGTTACCGTAGTCTGATCAAGGGTTTTCTGAATGAAGTGGTAAGCAGATCACATTCTTTTTCAAGAGAAAACTTTTTAGACCGTAAAGGACGTCATAGAGTATATGGAATCATCAGGCTGGTGGATGATAATCTGGATCAGCTTGCACAGGAACTGATGAAAGATGAACAGGACAATCTGCTGATTCTACAGAAAATAGGTGAAATAGAAGGATTGCTGCTGGATATTTTTACATGACAGGAAAAAGACATGAAAACAGCAGGAAGTACAAAAGGTGATAAGAATGCCGGGATTTAAGGATATAATCGGACAAGAGCATATAAAAGAGCATCTTCAAAATGCTTTAGAGCAGAAAAAGATTTCGCATGCCTATATTATTCACGGAGAAAGATCCTCCGGAAAAGAATATATTGCGAAAGTTTTTGCCATGGCGTTGCAATGTGAAAAGGGTGGTACAGAGCCTTGTGGTACATGCCAGTCTTGTATGCAGGTGGTATCGGGAAATCATCCGGATATTATATATGTGTCCCACGAAAAACCAAATACCATCGGTGTAGAGGATGTCCGTACACAGATCAACCAGGATATTGGAATTAAGCCTTATAAGAGTAATTATAAGATTTATATTGTAAATGAATGCGAAAAAATGACGCCTCAGGCTCAGAATGCACTACTAAAGACATTGGAGGAGCCTCCGGCATATGGTGTGATTCTTTTGTTGACCACCAGCCTGGATGCCCTTTTGCCTACGATTTTAAGCAGATGTGTCATTTTGAATATGCGTCCGGTTAAGGATGAACAGGTAAAAGAATATCTGATGAATGAACTTCAGATTCCGAATTACAAAGCTGACATCTGTGTCGCATTTGCGCGTGGAAATATCGGGCGTGCGAAACTCTTAGCAGTCAGCGAGGAGTTTGATAATATCAGGAATAATGCACTCAGACTGGTAAAAAATATTCATGAAATGGAATTATATGAAGTCACCAAAGCGATCAAAGAGATCAGTGATTATCAGATGGATGTGAATGATTACCTGGATGTCCTTTCCATCTGGTATCGGGATGTTCTGCTTTTTAAGGCAACCCATGATACCAATCCATTGATTTTTAAAGAAGAAATTCAAGCTATACGCAAGGCAGCAGACAGAAGCGCCTATGAAGGAATTGAAACGATTCTGAAAGCATTGGATACAGCAAAAGCCAGACTGCGTGCAAATGTTAATTTTGAACTGGTTATGGAACTTTTGTTTATAACCATTCAGGAAAATTAAAGTCCCCTTGGGATATGGAGGTTGATAGATGATAAAGGTAATAGGTGTTCGTTTTAGAACCGCAGGGAAAATATATTATTTTGACCCTGTGAAATATGATGTGAAACGGGGAGACCATGTTATTGTGGAAACTGCCCGGGGTATAGAGTTTGGAACCGTGGTGCTTGCTCCAAAGGAAGTGGAAGATGATAAGGTGGTTCAGCCTTTAAAGCCGGTACTTAGACTGGCAACGGAAAAGGATATGGAGCAGGAAGCTGCTAATAAGAAAAAAGAAAAAGAGGCATATAAAATCTGTCTGGAAAAGATCAGAAAGCACAATCTGGAAATGAAACTGATCGATGCAGAGTATACCTTTGATAATAATAAAGTGTTGTTCTATTTTACAGCAGATGGACGTATCGATTTCCGTGAGCTGGTAAAGGATCTGGCAGCAGTGTTTAAAACCAGAATCGAGCTGAGACAGATCGGTGTGCGTGATGAAACAAAAATTGTAGGCGGGATCGGAATCTGTGGTCGTCCCCTCTGCTGTCATACACATTTATCCGAGTTTGCACCGGTTTCCATCAAAATGGCAAAGGAACAGAATCTTTCTCTGAATCCAACCAAGATATCCGGTGTATGTGGAAGATTAATGTGCTGTCTGAATAATGAAGAGGAAACCTATGAAGAACTGAACCGGAAACTTCCCAATGTGGGCGACTTCGTGACCGCAGATGATGGGCTGAAAGGTGAAGTACACAGCGTTAACGTACTGCGCCAGATGGTAAAAGTGCTGGTTGATATCAATGACGAAAAAGAACTGAAAGAATACCGGGCAGATCAGTTAAGATTCAAAAAGAAACATAAAAACCGGAAAGATAATTCCAGCACAGAAGACTTAAAGGAATTAAAAGAATTAGAGAAGCTGGAAAAGAAAGAGAAACAGGAAAAACATTCAGGACTGGATGATGACTAAGAATGATGAAGGAAGAACTACTGGTAAAGACCGGAGAGAGAATCGATGATCTGCAGCGTAACGGTTACCGGATCATTCAAAATCCACAAAGATTCTGCTTTGGAATGGATGCTGTGCTTTTGGCCGGGTTCGCAAGGGAAGCAAAAGGGGAGAAATTACTGGACCTGGGGACAGGAACAGGAATCATTCCCATTTTGATGGAAGCAAAAACGAAGATTCCGAAACTGATAGGTCTTGAAATTCAGGATGAAAGTGCAGAAATGGCAAGACGAAGTGTTTTGCTGAATCATCTGGAGGAAAAAATAGAGATAATTACCGGAGATATCAAGGAGGCTGATCACTATTTTGAACCAGCCTCTTTTGATGTTATTACCTGCAATCCGCCCTATATGATCGGGCAGCATGGCATACAGAATGATAATCAGCCTAAAACTATTGCGCGACATGAGGTGCTGTGTACCTTTGATGATGTGGCAAGGCAGGCGGCAAGGCTTTTAAAGCCCGGCGGACATTTCTATTTGGTACACAGACCTTTTCGTCTTGCTGAGATCATGGTGACTCTCTCAAAATACAAACTGGAACCGAAACGGATGCAGCTGGTTTATCCCTATGTGGATAAGGAACCCAATATGATGCTGATCGAAGCAGCAAGGGGAGGAAAGCCCCGGATGACGGTTGAAAAACCGTTAATTGTTTATCGAAGTCCCGGAGAATACATGCCGGAGATATATGATATATATGGATATTGATCTAGACAGAGGAGAACAAATGGCCGGAAAACTTTTTTTATGTGCAACGCCAATTGGTAATCTGCAGGATATGACGCCTCGTGTGATTGAAACCTTATCACAGGTGGATTTGATTGCAGCGGAAGACACCAGAAACAGTATAAAGCTGCTTAATCATTTTGGAATAAAAACGCCTATGACCAGTTATCATGAGTATAATAAGGTGGAAAAAGCACATGTTCTGATCGGCCGCATGCAGGCAGGAGAAAATGTGGCACTGATCACAGATGCCGGAACTCCCGCCATTTCAGATCCGGGGGAGGTTCTGGTGAAAATGTGTTATGAGGCAGGTATTGTGGTAACATCACTGCCCGGTCCTGCAGCATGTATTACCGCACTTACGCTGTCCGGGCTGGGAACAAGAAGGTTCTGCTTTGAAGGCTTTCTGCCACCGGAGAAAAAGGAAAAAGCCAGAATATTAGAAGAACTGAAACAGGAAACACGAACGATTATTCTGTATGAAGCACCTCATCATCTGGTCCGCACTTTAAAAGAACTGTATGAAACCTTAGGAGAACGAAAGATTACGTTGTGCCGGGAGCTGACAAAGAAATTTGAAACCATAATGCCTACGACCCTGGAAAAAGCGTTGGACTACTACCAGGAGCAGGATCCCCGCGGAGAATATGTTCTGGTGATAGAGGGAAAAAGCTTTGCAGAAATGGAAAAGGAAAAACAGGAAAGTTTTCTGGAGATTCCGATCGAAGAACATATGAAGCGATATGAAGAGACAGGAATGGACCGGAAAGAAGCCATGAAAGCAGTGGCAAAAGATCGCGGAATCAGCAAAAGAGATGTTTATCAATATCTTACAGGCCTGGAATAAATGGAAAAACTTTAAGATTTTTCAAGGTGCATGTTGACAAAACAGAAAACACTATCTATACTCTCTGTATTGTAGGAAGTAAAGATTTCTTCCTGGTATAAGGGGATGAACAGAAGGGACTTTGGTCGCTGAGGAGTGACAAGAGACATAAACATGTATAGAAGGAGATTACGCAGATGTTAGAAAAAATTGCAGAAATTATTGAAGAGCAGTTAGGTACCGTATCCAGAGATGAAATTACAGAAGAGACTTCTTTTAAAGATGATCTGGGTGCTGATTCTTTGGATCTGTTTGAACTTGTAATGAGATGCGAGGAAGAGTACGAAATCGAATTCCCATCCGATGATCTTGAGAACATCAAGACAGTTGGAGATGTAATGAACTACATCAAAGCTCAGGGTATTGAAGCATAATTCTTTGCAGGTAAACTAATATATGAATTTGAAACCTCTTTATTGGAAAAGATTTCCGGTAAAGAGGTTTTTTCGTTGGACAAAAGGGCTCTTTCTTTTGGGAGGAAAGAGACATAAGGGACTCTTTTCTATTTTTAGTTCACAAAAGGGCCTGATATGCATAGAAATAAAGAAAAGGGTTTTTTTATGCTGAATATCATATGGGGATGTATGCTGCTGATCGGTATTGTCTATGGATTTCTATCAGGAAATATCGACGCTGTTTCCAATGCCCTGCTGGAATACGCGGAATCAGCAGTTACATTATGCATAACAATGGCAGGAATCATGGCACTGTGGGTAGGACTGATGGAGATTGCCACCAGTGCAGGGATACTGAAAAAACTGACCCAGTTGTTGCGTCCGGTAATCAGGTTCCTATTTCCGGACATTCCGGATGATCATCCAAGTATGGATTATATCGCTACCAATATTGCCACCAATATTATGGGACTGGGATGGGCCTGCACACCGGCCGGGTTAAAGGCAATGGAGCATCTGGCAGATTTAAACGATCATGATACCAGGGCAAGTGACGCCATGTGTGGATTTCTTGTGCTGAATATCTCTTCTTTGCAGTTAATACCGGTGAATATGATCGCATATAGAAGTAAATATGGATCTGTAAATCCTTCTGCTATTATTCTTCCGGCCATACTGGCTACCATGTTCTCTACTTTTGTTGCTATTCTGTTTATTAAAATGAAATATCGGAAGGAGAAATAATACTTGTGCTGACAGTACTTTCCAATATGGTAATGCCTCTGGTGGTAATAGGGATTATTTTAACCGGAATGATAAAGAAGGTGGATGTGTATGACTGTTTTGTAAAAGGAGCAGTAGATGGCCTGAAGATTGTGGTAAAAATCATGCCCACACTGATTGGACTGATGGTTGCAGTGGGGGTACTGCGGGCATCCGGTTTTTTATCGCTGATCGGAACACTCTTTGGAGAAAGCCTGGAAAGGTGGGGACTGGGAAGCGAAGTCGTCCCACTGATGTTCATCAAAATGTTTTCTTCTTCCGCAGCAACCGGGCTGGTTCTGGACATTTTCCGGGAACATGGTCCGGATTCAAGAACCGGTATGTTTACGTCCATTATGATGAGCTGCACAGAGACCTGCTTTTATACCATGAGCGTATATTATATGGCGTCCAAAGTGAAAAAAACCAGATGGACTCTGCCGGGAGCGCTTCTGGCAACAGCAGCAGGTATTATCGCCAGTTTTTTCATTGTTTTATATCTGTAAAGTTTTACACCTGCAAAAAATAAGGTACAATAGGGAATAGATGAAATACACCGGTCGAGGAAAAGAAAAATGGAAAAAATAAGCTTATACATAGCAATCGGAATCATTCTTGTACTTATCGGGATCATATTCTGGTTGCTTTTTCGTGGAAAAAAGAGAGAAACAGACCAGTTTGAAGAAATGGAAGGACACGAGTTTGAATATTATTGTGCCGACCTGCTGAAAAACAAGGGGTTTCTGGAGGTAGAAGTCACTAAAGGCAGTGGAGATTATGGGGTGGATATTCTGGCAGAAAAAGATGGCATAACCTATGCCATTCAATGCAAATGCTATCAGACCCCGGTGGGAGTAAAGGCAGTGCAGGAAGCCTATGCCGGAAGGGATTATTATGACCGAATGGTGGGCGTGGTGATGACCAATCAGTATTTTACCTCGCCAGCTGTGGATGCCGCCAGAAAACTGAAGATCCTGTTATGGGATCGTGGGTATCTGGACGGCATGCTGGAAGAAGATTAGTCGGCAAAAGGAAGTATAGGTAGATTTTGTATATGAAAATCACTCCATAAGGGACTGTAAAGCAATAAAATCGGAGGGTCCCGCATCCAGATAAAATTTGTAAAAGACAAAATCGGTATATTGATCCTGCCAGAGAAGTCTGGCCTGATCCTGTAAATTCAAAATTTCCAGATAACTTAAATAGTATTTCAGATAAACTGCCGGTTCCTCTACAATATACTGATATAACTGATCTGCCTGAGGATTGGATAATCCAAGAGAAGCCAGAAAGGAATTACACTGGGAACA
>JBJENT010000177.1:0-10481 GCA_051880335.1 Lachnospiraceae bacterium | reverse complement strand
CAGAAGGATCATCGCCAGAACCGGCCTGTCCTTCAGCAGTGCATAGATCATATAAAGCAAAAATGTGACATAAATGAAATCGCACTGTCCCCAATACCCACCATTCAGAATGGCTGACGGATAAAGCAGCAGTGCACTGTATGCATAAACAAAAAAGCGGTTCTTCTTTTCTTCGGATATGAAATGACTGACAATAAGCCCTCCGGCTATCGCTCCCATATACTCAAAGAAAATCGAAAAAAGCTTTACTTTGATAATGGTACGTCCCGGCAAATAGTTAAGTAGCCAAAGTACCGTAACGTATGGCATATTATAATCGCCATCGTAAGTAGACAGGATGCTCACACCATATCCTGTTTTCATGGAATCAGACCATGGAATCAGGCAGGTTTCAATATCTGCAGTAATGTGTTCTATTCCAAGCCACCGAATCCAGAAGGCCACCACACTGACCAGTAGAAATACACCTGCGCAGATATATTTATTTGTCTTTTCCTTCATCACTTTCTGATTCTGAATCATCCTAAAACGTTTCCATTCCCCTGTTCATCTGTCCCGGGAATGAAATAACACCTTTTCCTGTATTACTCTGTTCCAGTGACGTCATAACACCTTTTTCTTTATTACTCTGTTCCGGGAATATCGTAATTCCTTTTCATGGAATCATACAATTTCTGGGCAATCCCCAGATTTCCGGATTCTGTGATTTTTGAAGCCATTTCCTGGACCAGTCCATCTTTTATAAAATCCTGGGATGTGGATATGGCAGATGAGGAAGCCTCGCCCATGCCCATCAGATCCACGTTCTTCATCACTTCGTCCATGACCATTTCTACCAGATATTCCTCAAACTGCTTGCAGGCATTCATCATCTCATCATCGGTAGCAGTCTTCTGATCCACACCGGAAATCTGATTCATTTTCGATGTAGCCTCTGTAGATGAAGTCAAATATTTTGTATAATTCGAAGATAATCCGCCAAGATCCATTTATGTACCTCCAAATATATATAATTACTGCTTCAGCTGGTTTGCCTGCCCCATCATGGTATCAGTGGTTGTTATGGCTTTGGAATTCAGCTCGTAAGCCCTTTGTGCAACAATCAGTTTTACCATCTCATCCGCCACCTCTACTTTGGAAGCTTCCAGGTATCCCTGCCGGATCAGGCTTTTCTGAATACCGGTAGCAGTGGATTCATTGATGGCAGCACCACTGGCTGCTGTTACAGAATACAGGCTGTCCCCTTCTCTTTCCAGACCGGAAGGATTCCGGAACTGGTAGACACCGATTCTGGGGCCTATTGGCTTCAAATTATTATTGGCGTCCGGATAGCAGATCGCACCATCGGAGTCAATTTCAATCCTGCTGGCCATATAGTTGCTGCCCAGCGAAATCGGTGCACCGGTGCTGCTAAGTACCGGAAGTCCATCGGAATTGGTAAGGGTAACCCCACCGTTATTATTGATGGCCCAGACAAAACTACCATTTCTGGTATAGTAGGTCTGTCCGTCTTCTCCCCTTACAGCAAATAATCCGTCACCCACAATTGCGAAGTCGGTGTCATTTTCTGTAGCAGTTAATTCTCCCTGCTCAAATATGGTCGTAATGGCGGCACTGCGGACACCCAGCCCCACCTGTGCGCCTACCGGTTTGGTCTCTCCGTTTGCAGAAGTTGTTTTTGTCTGAAGATTTTGATATAAAAGGGATTTAAACTGATTCTCCTGCGGTTTGTATCCCGTTGTATTTACATTGGCCAGATTGTTGGCGATTGTATCCACATTCGTCTGCTGTGCCAGCATCCCGGATGCGGCGGACCATAAGCTTCTTACCATGTCATTTCCTCCCTATGTAAAACCGTTTCTACTGTACTCTACCGATCTGTGTTGCGGAGATCTGCAGGGAATCATCATATGCCTGTATCACCTTCTGATTTGCTTCATATGCTCTGGTAACCGTGATCATTTCGACCATTTCCGATACTGTCTCCACATTGGAAGCCTCCAGAAATCCCTGGTGCACCTGACAATCCGGGGCCTTTCTCGTTGCCCCTTCTACCTCGGTATATAAATTCTCTCCGTACATTTCCAGATAATTATAGTCTTCAAAATCATTGATCTGCAGCGTAGCTCTCAGGGTTCCATCCTGATAAATTCTGCCCTGTCTGTCTATAGTCGTCTGCTGCGCTGTGGTACTGAGCTGAATGTGCTGTCCATTGGCTCCAAGAACAAAATCACCGTCCTGGGTCACCAAATAGCCATCCTGGGTCATGTTAAAATTACCATCTCTGGTATACATGGTAGAAGTGTTACCTTCTTTGTCCTGAAATTCTATGGTAAAAAATCCTTCTCCGGAAAGTGCCAGGTCAAAGGTATTATCTGTGGTCTTAAATGCTCCCTGTGAAAAATCTCTGTAGGTTTCCCCCAGTTTTACACCCAGGTTCATACTTCCGATGTGTTTTGCATCTACACCGGGGGTACTTTTGTCTTTGATACGGAATGCCAGAACATCACTGAATGCCTGATTCGTCACCCCTTCTTTTTTAAATCCGGTGGTATCTGTGTTCGCCAGATTGTTGGTGATGATGTCCATTCTTTTCTGTTCATTTCTCATGCCCGTGTAGGCAGTGTACAAACCTTTTACCATCTGCTTTACCCTCTACTGCTAACCTTCTGCTTTCTTTTCTTTCCGGATGTGACGTTTCTATTCCTCTCTGTAGCCTGCCAGGAATTCTACATAACGTCCGGTACCGATTGCTACTGCTGTCATAGGGTCTTCTGCTGTCATCGTGTTGATTCCTGTCTTATCACAGATCAGTTCTTCCAGTCCACGAAGCAGACTGCCACCGCCGGTAAGAACGATTCCACGGTCCGCAATATCGGCAGCCAGCTCCGGTGGTGTTTTTTCAAGCACACCGTGAATGGCTTCTACGATCTGGGAAGTAGTCTCTTTCAGCGCTTCTTCTGTTTCTTCGGAAGAAACACGAATCGTATTTGGCAGACCGGAAACCAGATTACGCCCTCTGACATCCATATAGTCAGGCTCTGCTCTATGAAAAGCAGACCCAATTTTAATTTTAATATCCTCTGCGGTTCTTTCACCGATCAGAAGATTATGTTTTTTACGCATATAACGTACGATTGCTTCATCAAAGTCATCACCGGCAATTTTTACGGAAGCACTTACTACGGTTCCGCCCAGAGAAATCACTGCAATATCTGATGTACCACCACCGATATCAACAATCATATTTCCGCATGGTTTGGAAATGTCAATGCCTGCACCGATTGCTGCAGCAATAGGCTCTTCAATAATGGAAACCTCTCTGGCTCCTGCCTGATACGTAGCATCTTCTACCGCTTTCTTTTCTACTTCGGTTACACCACTTGGTACGCAGACAGCAATTCTTGGTTTTCTCATGGTTCTTTTACCAAGCGCTTTCTGAATGAAATATTTCATCATTTTTTCCGTTACGGTGTAATCGGAAATAACACCCTGTCTAAGTGGTCTTACCGCCACGATATTACCGGGTGTTCTACCAAGCATCAATCTGGCATCCTCGCCGATTGCCTTGATTTTGTTGGTGTCTCTATCGAATGCTACTACGGAGGGCTCTTTTAAAACGACTCCTTTTCCTCTGATGTAAACCAGGATACTGGCAGTACCCAAATCGATTCCGATGTCTGTATATTGCATATGTTTACCCCTTTCTGTGGTATCTATATCATGTTGATTATTCCCGTTTTATTCTGTTCTTAACCAGTTTAAGAGCAGAAAGCGCTATTTTCGAACATACAAAGATATTATAAACCACATAAGCGGATTTTCAAAGGGGTTTTTTATAAAGTAAAAATTTCGGTGAAATTTCTAAAATAACAAAAGAGGACGCAAAATAAGATTTCCTATTCTGCGTCCCTGCTCTTTTAACATCCTTGTAATGATATTATCGGATCAAGTTCTATAAAACTTTATAGTCTTTTGTAACTATTCAGAGCCATGCAAAATTGAATAAAATGTTTTGCTTGCAAAGAACATTTTATTCGATTTTATATGGCGAGATAACCACATGAGCAAAAGGAAAGCAGCGAAGCTGCGTTTTGCGAATGGGGTTCTGAATAGTTACATCATTCAGAAAGTACCCTTAGCGCCCCAGAGAATCGCAAAGTTGCGGAACTGGTTGGTATCGAAGGATACTGTACTATCATTGATATCGATATCCTTCATAATCGTTACAGAACCGTCTCCATTGAGAATGGCTACTGCGTAGTCTGCATATACCGGATAGTCAAATGGAACCGTTACAGTCAGACGAAGCTTCTGGCTGGTCTGATATACACGGTTATTGTGTCCGTTTGTTAAAATCAGATCAAAGTAAGACCAGCTTCTGGCACCTGCTTTCAGTGCTGCATCCTGAATGATTGCCTGAGCATCCGGTCCAGGTACGGTATCTACGATTTCGATTTTTGTCTTTCCACCAACTACATTCTGTACCGTTGCTGCATCTGTCACCATACCAATAGAATATACCTGATGACAAACTGCTCCTGCAGAAACTGTAGTGCCTACATATTTTGTATAATTGGAGAATGTAAGGTCATCAATCGCTGTAGGGCTTAAGAAACGATATGCGTTGAAAGCTCCTTTTGGACCTGTGATCAGTGCCCATGTATCAAAGTAAGCAGAATCCACAGTGATGGTATCATTATTCATGCCATCCAGATCTCCCAGAATCTCCAGATTTCCATCCCGTTTGATGCTGATAAATGCATAATCTTTTGTGGTATCGCAGCCACTTGGAAGTGTCATAGCAATTCGAAGCGGGCTGTTGGTTGCATCAATATCATTGTGCCAGCCATTCTTGTCAATATATGCTTCCAGATCCATATCCAGAATCTTCACAACGCTTGCACCCAGAGAAGCTGCTTTCTGGTTGAACATCACGCGGGCTTCATTTCCGCACGCACTCTGTGTTACGTTCATTCGTACGCCCATGTTCAGTTCCATCTGTTCCCAGGAAAGACCTGCATATCCCTTGGTTGTATTTGGTGGTGTGCAGATGCTTACTTTCGCAATGTCTTTTACACTGTTATAGGTATAGACTCTTGCTGAGTTCCAATTATCAAAAGCATTTGCTTCCAGTTCTGCCTGAGGCATAAAAAAGACTCCGGCTGCCATCACGGTTGCCATAATTGTGGCAATCAGTTTTTTTGCTTTCATAAAATACCTCCCGTAATTTATCTTTTTCAAAAATTTGCGACAATTTGTTTTAGCATCTTTATCAAATATCTTTGCAAAACATCCTTGTCAGAACTAATTTACATAACTTGTTATTTCCAACATATCAAATCCGGAATACAATTTCAAGATTTTTCCACTATTTTCAGGATTTTTCCAGCATTTTCTTAATATAGATTCCGGTATAGGATTTTGGATTTTCCGCTACTTCCTCCGGTGTACCTTTGGCGATCAGGGTTCCGCCACCGTCGCCCCCTTCCGGTCCCATATCCAGAATATAGTCTGCGGTCTTGATCACATCCAGGTTATGCTCGATCACCACTACGGTATTCCCGCCATCTGCAAGCCGGTGCAGGATTTCGATTAGTTTATGCACATCTGCAAAATGAAGTCCGGTGGTGGGTTCATCCAGAATATAAATGGTCTTACCGGTACTGCGTTTGGACAGTTCCGTAGCCAGTTTGATACGCTGGGCTTCCCCACCGGAAAGCTGTGTGGATGGCTGACCCAGTTTTACATAGGAAAGTCCCACATCATACATGGTTTCAATCTTCCGGTGAATGGACGGAACATTTTCAAAGAAATGCAGCGCTTCTTCCACCGTCATATCCAGCACATCATAAATACTTTTTCCTTTATATTTTACGTCCAATGTCTCTCTATTATAACGTTTTCCTCCACATACTTCACAAGGTACATATACGTCCGGAAGGAAATGCATTTCAATCTTAATAATACCATCACCACTGCATGCTTCGCAGCGGCCGCCCTTTACATTAAAGCTGAAACGACCTTTCTTGTAGCCCTTCGCTTTGGCATCCGCAGTTGCTGCAAACAGATCCCTTATCATGTCAAATACTCCGGTATAGGTAGCCGGATTGGATCTGGGCGTCCTTCCAATCGGAGACTGGTCGATGTCGATCACTTTATCCAACTGCTCCAGCCCAATGATATCGTCATGATCTCCTGCAATGGTTCTTGCACGGTTCAGTTCTTTTGCCAGATGCTTATATAAAATCTCATTTACCAGGGAGCTTTTTCCGGAGCCGGATACCCCGGTCACACAGGTCATGACTCCCAATGGAATATCCACATCAATATTTTTCAGATTGTTCTCTCTGGCACCTTTGACGGTAATAAATCCGGTAGGTTTCCTGCGGCTCTTCGGTACCGGAATCTTCAGTTTTCCACTCAGGTACTGCCCGGTAATGGACTCCGGAACCTTGCAGATTTCTTCTGCAGTACCCTGGGCAACCACTTCGCCGCCATGAGAGCCGGCCCCCGGACCGATATCCACAATATGGTCTGCGGCCCACATGGTATCCTCATCATGTTCCACCACGATCAATGTATTGCCCATATCCTTCAGGTTCTTAAGGGTCTTTAACAGCTTATCATTATCCCTCTGATGAAGCCCGATACTTGGTTCATCCAGAATATAGCACACCCCTACCAGTCCTGAACCAATCTGTGTGGCCAGGCGGATACGCTGGGCTTCTCCTCCGGAAAGGGTTGACGTCGCTCTGGAAAGAGCCAGATAGTCCAGTCCCACATCATTCAGGAATCCCACTCTGGCACGAATTTCTTTTAAAAGCTGTTTCCCAATCAGCTCCTGCTGTTTGGTAAGTGTCATGCCTTCCAGGAATTTTTTCAGATCACCTAAGGACAGAGATGTAATCTCATAAATATTTTTATCACAGACCGTAACCGCCAGAGACTCCAGTTTCAATCTTCTTCCACCACATAATTTACACGGAGTGATCCGCATATATTCTTCATATTCTGCTTTCGATGCTTCCGAGTAGGTCTCCCGGTAACGCTGTTCTACATTTTTGATCAGTCCCGGAAAAGCAGTAGGATAAACCCCTTCTCCGCGCTGTCCTTTATAATGCACATTCACTTCTACCCCATTCGTTCCATAAAGCAGCATATGACGCACCTGGGGAGTAAGTTCCTCATAAGGGGTATCCAGGCTGAAATCAAATTTCTCTGCCAAAGCCCGGAGCAGTGCATTACTAAAGCTTCCTTTATCTTTGCTGGACTGCCAACCCATGACCTGGATGGCTCCTTCATTCAGGCTCAGTTTTTCATCCGGAATCATCAGGCGGGGATCAAATTCCATCTTATAACCCAGACCGGAACAATCCGGACAGGCACCGAAAGGATTATTGAAAGAGAAACTTCTTGGTTCAATTTCGCTGATACTGATTTCACAATCCGGACAGGCAAAATTCTGTGAAAAGCTTAAGGTGTCTCCCCCAATCACATCCACTTCTGCCAGACCATCCGCCAATTCCAGAACGCTTTCCAGGGAATCCGTCAGACGTTTCTCAATCCCTTCTTTTATGACAAGTCTGTCAACTACCACTTCTATATTATGTTTAAAGTTTTTTTCCAGTTTGATCTCTTCCGAAAGATCATACATATTTCCATCCACACGGACACGGACATAACCGCTCCTGCGGGCGCGGTCCAGTACTTTTGCGTGCTCCCCTTTTCGTCCCCGGACAACCGGTGCCAGCAATTGTATCCTGGTTCCCTGCTCCATGCCCATGATATAATCCACCATTTCATCCACCGTGGTTTTATGGATTTCCCGTCCACATTTTGGGCAGTGTGGAATCCCGATTCTTGCATACAGCAGACGGAAATAGTCGTAAATCTCCGTTACTGTTCCAACTGTGGAACGGGGGTTTCGATTGGTGGATTTCTGATCAATGGAGATAGCCGGTGACAGCCCTTCTATCTTTTCCACATTGGGTTTTTCCATCTGGCCCAAAAACATACGGGCATAAGAAGACAAGGACTCCATATATCTTCTCTGTCCCTCTGCATATATGGTATCAAAGGCCAGAGATGACTTCCCGGAACCTGACAGGCCTGTCAGTACCACAAATTCATTTCTGGGAATATCCACATCGATCCCTTTCAAGTTATGTTCATTTGCACCGCGGATCTTTATATATTCTTTGGGGCGCATTTTTATATTTTCTGACATGGTTACCTCTCATATATCTTTTTCAGTTCACTCATCTTATCACGAAGTGTGGCTGCTGTTTCGAAATCCAGATCCGCCGCTGCCTTCTTCATTTTCTTTTGTACATCTGCAATCAGCTTCTCCAGTTCTTTTGAATCCATGGATTCCGGATCCTTTTCAAACTTCACTTCTTCTGCTGCAATGGTCTTGGAAATGCTGATCAGATCCCGGACCGCTTTCTTAATGGTCTGGGGTGTGATTCCATGGGCTTCATTATACTCCTGCTGAAGTTTTCGTCTACGGCTTGTCTCATCAATCGCAGCCCGCATGGAATCCGTCATGGTATCTGCATACATCAAAACATGCCCTTCTGCGTTACGGGCAGCACGCCCGATGGTCTGAATCAAAGAAGTTTCCGAACGAAGGAATCCCTCTTTATCTGCATCCAGTATGGCTACCAGAGAAATTTCCGGAATATCCAGTCCTTCCCTCAGCAGGTTAATGCCCACAAGCACATCAAACACATCCAGACGCATGTCACGAATAATCTGCGCTCTTTCCAGTGTATCCACATCCGAGTGCAAATATTTTACCCTGACCCCAACTTCCTTTAAATAGTCTGTCAGGTCTTCTGCCATTCGTTTGGTTAATGTCGTTACAAGTACTTTATTATGTTTCTCAACTTCTTTACGAATTTCAGAAAGCAGGTCGTCAATCTGGCCCTCCACCGGTCTGACAATCACTTCCGGATCAAGCAGTCCGGTGGGTCTGATGATCTGCTCAGTACGAAGCAGCTCATGTTCCTGCTCATATTTGGACGGAGTCGCTGAAACAAACAACATCTGATCAATATGACTTTCAAATTCTCCAAAGTTCAGCGGCCTGTTATCCAGAGCCGACGGAAGTCGGAATCCATAATCCACCAGCGTCGTTTTCCTGGAACGGTCTCCTGAATACATGGCTCCAATCTGTGGAATGGTCATATGAGATTCATCTATGATAATCAGGAAATCATCACCGAAGAAATCCATCAGCGTATAGGGCGTGGCGCCTGCCGGCAATCCGTTCAAGTGTCTGGAATAATTTTCGATGCCGGAACAAAATCCTGTCTCACGAAGCATCTCAATATCAAAATTGGTACGTTCCGAAATACGCTGAGCTTCCAGAAGCTTGTCTTCGCTCTTAAAAAACCGGATCCGTTCTTCCAGTTCTTTCTCTATATTCACGCATGCCTCGTTGATTTTATCCTGAGAAACCACATAATGGGATGCCGGAAAGATTGCAATATGATTCAGTGATGTTTTCGGTGTTCCGGTAAGTGGATCCACCTCCATGATCCGATCGATTTCATCCCCAAAGAACTCAATTCGAATCAGGCTGTCTCCACCCTGGGCCGGATAAACCTCTACGGTATCTCCACGCACGCGGAAGGTTCCCCTTTCCACATCCAGATCGTTTCGGTTGTACTGGATCATGATCAGTTCCCGGATCACCTCATCCCGGTCCTTCTGCTGTCCGGGACGAAGGGAAACAATCAGATCCTGATATTCATCGGGGCTTCCCAATCCATAGATACAGGATACCGAAGCCACCACAATCACATCTTTTCTTTCCGAAAGGGAGGCTGTGGCTGACAATCGGAGTTTATCTATTTCATCGTTAATCGATGAATCTTTCGCAATATAGGTATCGGAAGAAGGCACATAGGCTTCCGGCTGATAATAATCATAGTAGGACACGAAATACTCCACTGCATTTTCGGGGAAAAACTCCTTGAATTCTCCATAGAGCTGCCCAGCCAGTGTTTTATTATGTGCTATGACCAGCGTTGGTTTATTTAGTGCAGCAATTACATTCGCCATAGTAAAGGTCTTGCCGGAGCCGGTAACCCCCAGCAATGTCTCAAACTGGTTACCGGCTTTAAATCCGTCTACTAATTCTTTTATGGCCTGCGGCTGATCACCGGTGGGCTGATATTCGCTGTGTAATACGAATTTATCCATTCTTTTCTCCCTGTTTTATATATTCCTGCTTTTATATGTTCCTGCTTTATTTGTGCGTATGCATAATATATGCAAAGCACTCAGTTTTATCATATTATGATTTGAGATGATATCCTTAAGCCTTGCTAGTATAGCACATTTATCCGTGGTTGTACAGAATTTGCAGAACAAATGTTCTGTAAATTTTTTATAAAAATAGTCTTCGCCTATTCAAACTTAAATGTATTTTTGAATTCCAGTTGGCAAGAGTAAATTCCAGCATCATAGAA
>JBJENT010000176.1:0-10552 GCA_051880335.1 Lachnospiraceae bacterium | reverse complement strand
AGAAGAAGTGCACATCCGCACCAAACCTTCTTGTTTTCATCCACACTTAGAGGTTTACACATATAAAAATAGGATGCCAGCATCAACGCATAAAAGATAACGTTTGTTATCAATCGAATCAGGTGCCAATTTGATAAAATTCGGAACAATGGCCCCATCACAAGCTGCGTATACAGGAAACGAAACTCCGTAGAATAGAACCAATTCTTACTTGCAAAAATATGACCTTCTTTTGCAAGAAGCCTGGAAAACATCATTTCTGCAGCCATATCCGAGTCCAGCCAGTTTTCCAGATAAAATGCATTCAGAAATACCAGCATGAGAAACAAAAGTCCCATTACCAGCCATGGAAGATATGCTTTTTTTGCACCAATACCCTTTGTTTTGTCAGAATTCATGCTCTTTTTCCTTTTCTACAACTCCACTGATTCCCAGCAGATACCAGATAAACACCACCGGCAGTACCAGCTTGTAATCAATAGGCTTATTGCTTGCCATTGCAAACCACAATCCATACCAGATTCCAAATCCAACCAAATATCGGATTACCCTAATGCCTACCCGATACTCTGTATTTGTTTTTCCCTCATCCGAGTCCGATTTATTAAATTTAAACTTAATTTTCCGCGTCATTTTGGTCATCAAAACCACAATACTGATCAGAAGCATAACCGGAAGCACCAGAAGACTGTATCGATAATAATATTTTACCAGCCACGGAGAATGTTCCTGCATCCTGCCATAATTCCATGCAGTCAGGGAAGTTCCTTCCCCGGACAGATTCCGCTCCACAGTAAAAGGAATCAGAATATAGTCCTTTATATCTTCCGCCAACATCAGGATTTCTTCTTTGGTACGATCCATGAAGCACTGATATGCCATCTCCAGATAAAGGGATTTGGCTTTCTGATAGCCATATTTCTGCTCCATCACCGGTCCAAAAAAGCTTTCCAGTGCATCTTCTCTCTGGCAGATCTTGACTGCATCCTCCAGACTGATGGCTTCTTTCACTTCATCACTCCAGAAATAATAATTGGTAGCAAAATTCGGCCATACAAATCTGCTCACCATGGAGGCCTGAAAGCTGTTCTGTATGCGATCCTCCTGCGGCACATATGTTACACGATTTACGGTAAACACCGCTATTTCCACCAAAAGGAACACCAGAAAAAGCTTTTTCCCAGAAACCATCACAGATTCCCTGGTTTCCTTTTTTATGAAGAGGAGGAAAAGGGCGCATAACAGAAACAATCCACAGATCCAGAACAGATCCACTCTGATGAGACCGGCCGCCATAAGCCCCAGGCTCATGCACAGAATATCTTTCTTCCCATCTGTCTGCTCTGTATTCTTTTTCTTCTCCGTATTTTTCTCCCGATCTATCCGACTTGCAGGTTCTTCAATTTCTTTGTCCGCACGATTTCCCCGCCTGACAAACCGCAGAAATCCGCCCAGCATCACTTCTACCGCCGAGAGCCCCAACGACCAGGGAAGGACCGCCAGATGCATCTGTAAGAGAAATGGTACGGTCAAAAGATAGGCTGTGCAGACTGCCTTTTTCCAGCCATTTTCCATCCAGACACCCAGAAAATACCAGGTGGCTGCTGCAAAACACACCAGCTGGAGAATAGAAATAAAAGCAGAAAAAGGAATCGTTGTAATTCCATTTGCATACACAGCATGTGCTCCACCCGACAGGATATGGCACAACCATAGCAAAGCAGAATACAGGATTCCTGTATACCCATCAGAAACCAACTGTTCACCCAGTCCGAATAACCGGATACTTTCCATGAACTGCTGCGTTTTTCCGATGTTCAAAACGATATAAGCCCCTCCCATAAGAATCTGAATTCCCATGAGAAACAAAAGTGTATATTGTAATAGTTTCTTTATGACTTGCATTCTTGTCCTACAACCTCACGAACAACATACTGTGGTGCGTTATTCAGACTGATATAAATACGACCCAGGTATTCACCGATCAGTCCCAGCATCAGCATCAGCATGCCACCGATAAATACCAGTGCTGCCATAGTGGAACTCCATCCCATTGGCACTGCAGGATTGACCAGTTTTTTAATGATGGTATATATACCGTATATAAAGCCTACCACTGCACAGAATCCACCGCAGGCTGTGGCAATACGAAGTGGTTTGATAGAAAATGCGGTAAATCCGTTCAGCCACAAACCAAGCAGTTTACCAAACGTATATCCGGACGTTCCGATTTCCCGCTCTCTGTGATTGACTACTACATTGGTTACATTTTTCGTGGTACGAAGCACCAGACCGATTACATAAGGATAGGAATTCTGATAGCGGAGCATTTCATCCACTACGAATTTTCTGGCTGCGAAATAGCTGGAAACGTATAACTCCTTGGGTTTTCCCAGCATAAATCTGGTCATGATCTCATTGACTTTACTGCCGAAATTGCGGAAAGCGGAATGTTTCTTATGCTCATATTTAGCATAAACCACATCATATCCCTCTTCGATTTTGTCCAGGAGTTTTCCTACTTCATTGGCCGGAGTTTGTCCGTCATCATCCAGACAAACCGTAATATCCCCGCTGCAATAGTGGAAACCGGCCATCAGTGCAGCATGCTGTCCAAAATTCTTTGCCAGATTCACACCGATTATATTTTCATTTTCTGCTGTTATTTCCCGGATCACGTCAAAGGTACCGTCTTCCGGAAAATCATTTACCAAAATCACCTCGTAGGAATATTTTTCCTGCAAAGATGCCATGGTTTCTTTGATTTCCTGAATGACTCCCTCAATCGTCAACGCGGATTTATAGCAAGGAATCACAAAACTTACTTTCTTCATATGCCGGACTTTCCTCCTGTTACTTTGTGTGCTGCGGGTTCAAAAGTCCCATCAGAACAATATCCCGGTACACACCGTCAATACACACTTCATCCTTCAAAAGCGCTTCACGCTGAAAACCTGCCTTTTCATAACTGCGGAGAGCCGCCTGGTTTTCCGCAAAAGCACGTAATATGATCTTATGCCAGTTTTCTACGCGAAAACCATAATCACAGGCCAGCCTGCAGACTTCCGAACCGATTCCTTTCCCTACTGCATCATCTTCACCGATAAAAATACCATATTCTGCCTTATGATGCTGGGCGCTGATATCCCGAAAATAAACACTTCCGATGGGTCTTTCCGTATCCATCTCACAGATGATAAACTGAATCGCCTTCCCGGTATCGATCATGGTATCAAACCAGTGCAAATGGCCTTCCGGAGTAAACAGTTCCTGATATATAAAGTTGTATCTGACTCTTGGATTGTTGCGCCACTTCACGATCAGATCCGTATCCTCTCTGGTCATAAAGCGCAGCTTAATCTTTTCGCCTTTTATCCATTCCATAAAGTTTCTTCTCTCTACGCATAAAATTCCTTCACGCAGTCACAGATATAGGATACCTGTTCCGGTTTCAGACCATAGTAAAGTGGCAGACGTGCCAGTCTTTCGCTCTCTTTCGTGGTATAAACATCTTCTCCGTGGAAACGTCCGAATTTCTGTCCCGCCGGAGCTGTGTGAAGCGGTATATAATGGAATACAGACAGAATATCCTTTTCCTTCAGGAAACTGATCAGTGCTGTTCTTTCTTCCAGATCTTTTGCTTTGATATAGAACATATGAGCATTATGAGTACATTCTTCCGGCACCACCGGAACTTCTATTTTTCCGGCATCTGCAAGCGGTTTTAACGTTTCATAATACTGATTCCAGCTTCTCATACGATCATCGAATATTACATCTGCCATCTCCAGCTGGGCATACAGATAAGCCGCATTCATATCGCTTGGCAGATAAGAGGAGCCATAATTAACCCAGGTATATTTATCGATCTGTCCCCGGAAAAACTTGCTTCGGTTGGTTCCTTTTTCACGGATGATCTCTGCATCTTCGATCTTGTCTTTTTTCTGAATCAGCAATGCGCCACCCTCACCCATGCTGTAATTTTTGGTCTCATGAAAACTGTAGCAGCCAAATTCGCCAATGGTTCCAAGCTGTTTTCCTTTGTAGGTAGACAGGATACCCTGAGCAGCATCTTCAATCACAATCAGATTATGACGTTTTGCAATATCCATAATGGTATCCATCTCACAGGAAACTCCTGCATAATGCACGGGAACAATAGCTTTTGTCTTTTCTGTGATGGCAGCTTCAATCTTTGTTTCATCGATATTCATGGTGTCCGGTCTGATGTCCACAAATACCACAGTTGCACCACGAAGTACAAAAGCATCCGCTGTAGATACAAAGGTATAAGCAGGCATGATCACTTCATCTCCCGGCTGGATATCTGCCAGAAGTGCAGCCAATTCTGTGGCATGGGTACAGGATGTGGTCAAAAGGCACTTTGGTGTACCGGTCTTTTTTTCAATCCATTCATTACATTTTTTTGTAAAATCGCCATCTCCGCAGATCTTCTGATTTTCTACTGCCTGTTTTATATATTCCATTTCTTTTCCGGTATAGGGTGGAACATTAAATCGAATCATCTTGTTTTCTCCTTTATCTCTTATCTCTTCTCAAAATAAGTTCCTCTTTATTATTTATCGTAACTATTCAGAACCCCATTCGCAAAACGCAGCTTCGCTGCTTTCTTTTTGCTCATGTGCTTATCGATACACAGCGAATTTCGCATTACCGAAATCCCGTTTGTAATCGTATTTCTCCATAAATTCTGTGATCAGCAGCAGCTTCCGGTCTGTCAGATACGCTGCTTTTTCTGACTCGGTCAGTTCTGCATCTGCCATTCCCTGTTCATCACTGCGAAGGAAGGCATCCAGCCCGGCACCCAGGATGATGACCGGTCTACCTGCCTGCATACTTTCATCCTGCAAACCTGCATTCAGCACACCAGCTTCCTGTGTGCTTTCTGCCATACTGTGCTCCAACGCCTCCATATCTGCCACCATGATGTCGTATCCATAAGACCTGAGATCCGGCCAGGTCGTAGAAATGGCAGAAGGCATATCCAGGAAATAAGAAGTGGCAGGAAGCTGCCCATATAAAATAAGCCCTCTTTCTGTCAGCTGCTCCTGCTCCATATAAGCAGTCAGTTCTTCGATGGAAACCGCCAGCTCCTGGTTGGTTACCATTCCTTTCAGTATAGCATTATTTTCTATCTTTGTATCCCTTTTTTGCCCACTCATTCCGTCCCGGAAGGTAAATACTGCACCAAACAGCAGGCACTGCAGGCACATTACTGCCAGAAACATTCCCAGCATGGCCTTCGCCGGGTAGAGTGAAAAAATGAAGCTTCCGGCAGACATTTCCCGGTACATCCAGGTATTTTTGACCAACACCCAGAGCATATAGAAAGTATATCCAAATACCAGAAACATATTGTTCATGTTGGGATACAGATGGTTATTACTTCCCAACGGCGTAACCCCCAGAAGCACAAGCACCATCAAGGAAAGAAGCTTCTGGTTTCTGGTACATTTTTTTGAAAAGAGTGCAAAAAGCGCAATCAAAATGGTTAGGATCAAAAAGACTGCAACCCACTGGAACATGCTTTCATAGGTATAATATTTCACATTAAAGACGCCCAGACTATACCACCACCGGAAAAGGACTGCGATCCCTGCCAGAAAAACCACTGCGCCTATGATGCGCATCCATCCGGGTACATCCCCCTCTTCGTCTTTGGTGATTCCCATATAAATCCGGTATCCTGCCGCTGAAATCAGTGTCCCAGCCAGCACCAGCACCAGCATGCAGATAAGCCATCTGGAACTGGCTTTGTAATCCAGCAAAACTGTTATGACCATGGAGTACAGACTGTAGTCCGATGCATCCGATGGCATATTCAGCAGTTTAATGATTCCGGAAATGTATTGGTCCAGGCCATACTTTGCACTGATTCCAATCAAAATGACCCCAATGCCGGCAAAAAAGCCAAGCATGCAGACTCCCGTTTCCTGCAGCACATCTTTCAGGCGTTTATGCATCAGTATTCCATAGTACCAGACTGCAAGGATCAGGGCTGCTTCTGCCAGATTCGGAAACCGGACCAGCACATTCATGCCCAGCAACACCCCTGCTCCGAATAAAAAGATTCTTTTTTCCCGAACCAGCCCCAGATACAGACAGATGACTGCCAGGTTGAAAAAGAAGTAAGTCATATAATTATATAAAATCGTAGTCGGGCACCAGCATAAACTAATGGATAAAAGTTCTGCCAGAAAAGCGATTCCCATAGGAAGCTTGATGATTTTCGTATAAAACCAGTACATCGCCACTGCAATCACACTGATAAATAAAGCAGAATAGGCATTCAGCCCCATCATGGTATTTCCGCCGGGAAGTCCGGATAAAAACTGTCCTGTTACATTGGCCAGATAGGTGGCAAAGAGCCACATACTGTTTATTTGATCCGAAAAGCGATAGTTGCCCGCGCTGTACGCACTGTCTGTCAGTTCCACCCCAAGCCATATATGTCTGAGGGGATAAACCGCCAGCAGGAGAAGGAGAATCCAGAAACATACTTTATGAAATTTTTCTTTCTTCATGCCTTTTTCCTCCCATCTATACCTTCAGCTTGGCGTCCACCTTCTGTAAAAACAAATCCACTTTTCTTCCAGCTAAAAATTTCCCCACCAGACGGAAGATAAGACTTCTGACAAAGTCAATCGCCAGTCCGATCCCCATCACGATGATAATTGCCAGAATCCAGTGTCCAAACAGAGATAACGCAGAGTTGCAGTTACCGGCTCCCAGCCATTTCGGCCATTCATAGCGGATATTCACATGTTCATGAAGCAGATACACGCCAAAGGTATAAGGTGCAATGGCGCATACGATACGGGACAGACTCTGGGAATGGATTTTCACATAATAAAACGTGTAAAAAAGCGCCACAGCAGAACCGATCGTAAGCAAATGATTATATCCATATGCGGATTCTATGAAATTCTGGAACTGTCCTGTTTTCAGGTATGCCACCCGAATCAACATCGTCCAAATAAATATGGAAATTCCTCCCAGCAGGAAGATAAATCCACTCTTTTTTCCCAATTTTTCAAAGAAAGAGATTCCATACAGTCTGATATAAGCAGCAATCAGATAAACCACCATAAACCAATAGGCATCATAGCCCAGATTGTCCAGTTCCAGACGAACCGGAATCAGTGTTTTACTGAGAGACTCCATAATCAGCAGAATCACAATTGCCATCTGCAGCTGCTGCTTTTTCATGGCATGAACAGCTGCATTCAATACCGGTGTAAATAGAAACATCAGTACATATGCAGACACAAACCAATAATGAAGCATATTGGTAGGGAAGATATATAATAAAACATTCCAAAAAGTTAAATCCTGAATTGATAAAACGCCTGTCAGAATAAGTACCACCGGAATCAGACAGGTGTAAAACATTACCTGCAGCACCAGGGAAATGACACGCTTGCAGCGAAATCCCGTTTCCACCAGAAAATATCCACTGATCAAAACATACACATCCACTGCCATAATGGAAAAGCTTTCCAGAAACCAGCCCAGATACCCCTGTCCATTTAGCGGACCGGTCAGGGACGGAAGCAGTTCACCCTTTGCCAGGAAATGAAGGGATACCACCATCATCATAGCCAGAATACGCAGCAGTTCTATATTTGCCATACGTTTTTTATGCGGTTGTAAAGCGGCGTTTTTTTCTCCTGTCATATGCTATTTCTCCTCATCCACAATATTTCCCCGAATATTATCGGTTACACTGCGGATGATATACTTTGGTCTTCCTTTTACTTCCTCATAAATTCTTGCCAGATAATGTCCAATAATACCAAGGCTCAGCATGATAAATCCGCCGATAATCAGAATCAGCAGAATAACCGTGGTAAAGCCTTCTACAGAATTTCCCATCAGGAAACGGATCAGCGTCTGAATGGCAAGTGCCACGCTGAACAGAATCGATATGATTCCCAGCACGGTTACCATCTGTAAAGGAATGGTACTAAAGGAAGTCACGTTGGAAATCGCATACCGAATCAAGCTCCGGAAGGACCATTTGGTAGTTCCGATCTCTCTTTCCTGTACCTCATACTCCACTTTGGTAGATTTGAACCCTGCCCAGAATGTAAGTGCACGGAAAAAAGTATTTCTTTCCCGCAGCCCCAAAAGTACATCCACTACTTTTCGATCCAGTAATTTATAATCCGAGGAATCCTTCATGTTCATTTTCATCATGCTGCTCATGATACCATAGAACATGCCGGCAAACATTTTGTGGAAAATCCCCTCTTTTCCGCGGCTTGTCTTGATTCCTTCCACCACCTCATAGCCTTCCTGCCAAAGTTGCACCATTTCCGGTATCACCTGAGGTGGATGCTGCAAATCACAGTCGATCACAATACAGGCATCTCCAAGGGCCAGCTCCAAACCGGCAAAAATAGCTGCTTCTTTTCCGAAATTTCTGGAAAACTCTGCACCTTTGATGCGTTTATCCTGTTCCGACAGCTTCCTTACTTCTTCGTATGTGCCATCTTTGGAACCATCACTGACAAAAATCAGTTCAAAGGAAATCTCATTCTTTTCCAGTATTTCTGTGAGGACAGCTGCGGTTCTGGGGATATTCTGTTCTTCATTAAAGGATGGAATCACAATGGATATCAGTGCCATAGTATGTTTCTCCCATTTCTCCGTCTTGAATTTCTTTGCTACTACTTCCGTTTTTCTATCTTATATTTCTATCTTATATTTCTATCTTATATTTCTATCTTATATTTCTATCTTATATTGCTATCATATATTGCTATCTTATATTGATTTGCTATTACTCATAATTTTCTGTCTTAATATATAAAACGCCATCTACCACTTTCATGCTTCCTTCTCCCGGAAAACTGTTGAGAGCCCGGTATTCCTCTGTATGATAGATTCGTTCCATTTCCTCATCCGGCACCAGATTGATGGTTACACCCAGATAATTTTTTAAAAATGCCTGATAGTTGGTATCAGTATAAACCAGATAATCCCCGGTCATGCCGATCATGTTGCTTGTTACGTCTCCGGTAATATCCGTTTCCGGCATCACATCACTGCCCTGAACCCCTACCATGGCAACCGGGATTCCGGTATAATAGCCTTCCGTCTGCTCCATCCGGTCTACCAGACGCAGGCAGTATGCATAGGTCTTTTCATATTTCTTTTCCAGATTAAAATAGGCGATATTGTCTGTTACGCCATAATGAATCACCAGAACCAGCATGGACAGGCATGCCAGCCATTGCAAGGTGACAATTCCCCTGTTCTTCTTTATCCCCATGATTTCAGTTTGCAAAAATCCATAGCGCACACAGAATGCATATAACAAAATCGGAAGCAGTACCCATTGATAACGCATGAGCAGGTGGTATGTTACTTCCGGCGATATGATCAAAATCATGTTGGCTGCGATCGGTATAAAAAGCAGAACCAGAAGTAAAATTCCATAAAAATACCATTTTTTCCAGTACCCTCTTTGTATGGCCAAACGGATAAATAGAACGACAAACACCAGTCCCAGCAGAGCAACCGCTAAAAATGATAACATATTATTATACAACACATTCCCCCGGACTGTAAATGCGAGGAAATCCCGGTAGATCTGAGACAGCATCCCGGAAACAGATCTTCCCCCGGCAGATGCCATGTTGTTGATTCCCTGATACGTATCCAGAACTTTTCCCTGAATTTTCAGAAGCACCTGTAGCAGCAGATAATATAGTCCCACTCCCAAAATCCCCATATACAGATAATGAAGCATCTGGGTAAGCTTCTCCCGGAAGCTCTGATTTGTCATCAAAATCATAATACAACCGTAAATGCTGAGCAGAATGGCAAAAGCCAGATAGGACTGATAGGTTCCCATACTAAATGCCAGGCAGACCGCTCCCGGCAAAAATCCCCATTTACATTTTCCTGTAAAGACAACTGCCAGAAAAACCAGTCCCAGCGCCATCATATATCCGTCTGCTGTAAAAATGTAGGCGTATGTAGATGCCAGTGCCGGGAAAACCACCAGCATACAGCTGATCAACACCACACTGATGTCATCTTTTATTTCCAGAAAATCAATCAACGCTGCGCAGCCGATCCCCAGAAAGATCAGGGAAAAAATGCCGATCAGCCAGGGCAGTGTAAAATAGGAGGAAATGCCGCAGGCGATCATCAGAAACCATCTTCCGGAGGTAATCATATTCTGATCAAAATACATGCTGGACAGTCCGTCATGATTCGGGAAGTCTCCGGCAAACACTTTAAAATGCACTACAAGACCGCAGATCAGGACCGAAAAAAAGGCCAGCTTCCATTCCCTCTTTATATTCTGTTTTATCTTTTTTAAAGCTTCCGCAGGTGTCATAAATTCTATCTCCACACAACAAATCATCTGACCACTTTTATTCAGACAGGCATTCAAGCAGCCTCTCTCCCACAAAAGTTCCGTAAATTTCTCTGCCACTTTCGTTTAAATGAATGCCATCTTCCGTGTAAGAAAGGATATTGGTCTCATCGAATCCGATTTCATGATAAACATCGA
>JBJENT010000175.1:0-10740 GCA_051880335.1 Lachnospiraceae bacterium | reverse complement strand
GTTAAAAATTATTCCTGTATGTGGAGTGAAAAGTTTCCATATACAGTAAGGTTTGGTAACAAGCCAAAACCGATTACTGTTCAAAGGAGAAAAAATTCCTGCATACAGTAAGGTTTGAAAAACAAGGCTAAAATCCTCCAATATTTCTGTTTCTAAGAAAGAAATAACCCTCCAAAGCATTGAAATAGCAATGTTTTCTAGAGGTCGCACCAACACTTTGAGTCCTATGACTCTGGTTCTAAGAGCAATGATAAGACACAAAATAACCGCCCATTGTCCCTGCAGAACTGAGCGGTTATTTTTCATCTCTACTCTTCGATTGGGACCGGATTAGACACACTGACTTTATGATCGTACCAGGTGCCTTTTTTGCCCAGCAGAGCCAGATCAAACTCCGCATCCAGATAAGGTACCGGTACATCAAATCCGTTCACTTCTTCTGTCATTCCATCACTGTATGTCACGCTGTCAATGGTGGGCTCCAGCACCTTTGCCCCTGCCTTTTCAGCATCCTTAGCCAATCCGCTATATAGATTTACGATATTTTTGGAAGTCAGGCTGATATGAATCATCATCTGTCCATTCTTTACGGTAAGAGTACCCTTTCCTTCGCAGGCTTCATTTACGTGAAACATACTGCTGTCTGTATCGAAATCTGCTGAATACACACCATCTTCCAGCGTTGTGTTTTCTTTTTCTGCTTTTTCCTGACCTTTCGATGCCATTGCTGCTGCAGTGTGTGACACATAAAGTTCCTGTACTTCTTCGATTCTGCCAAGGCCGGCAATCTGTGCTTCCACTTCTTCAAAAGCACCGGTTGCTTCAAACATACTCTTCCAGGAATCTTCATCCTCTCCTGCCATATCATTATTGGCATGATCCCCTGCTACAACCATCAGTGGTCTGAGAATCACCTTCGAATATCCTGCTTCTTTTACCGCTTCGATTACATTTTCACAGGCTGTTTCTTCCGGTTCCCCTTCTACCGTGCCGATAAACACATTTTCGTAACCCAGCTTTTCCATCTGGGTCTGCATCTGACTATAGGTAACCTTTGCGGTATGGGCTGTTCCATGTCCCAGAAGCACAAATGCCACACCATCTTCTGCTGCAGATGCTGCATCTTCATATCCTGCTTCTTTTACCGCTGCCACCGTGACAGCTTTTGCAACAATCTCTTTATCTTCATTTATGACCGATGCATCCGATCCCACCTCGCCCAAAAGAGGCTCAGCAATTCTGACAGACTCAAATTTGTCTTCATATGCAGAAACAGCATCCATCATTTCATCATATTCCGCACCGTGCATCAAATGCGTGGGCTGGATGATCAGGTTTTTCACACCATTTTTCACTGCTCGTTCCAGTGCCTGATCCATATTATCTATTTTCTCATTGTCACGAGCCTGTACATGATTGATGATAATCTGGGCAGTAAATGCTCTTCTGACTGACCAGTCCGGATTGGCATCCCGAATTGCTTTTTCGATGCCTCCGATATCGTCCACCCTGCTGTCATTGAAAGAAGTTCCGAAGCTTACCACCAGAATTTCATTTTCACCAATATCGTCTGCATTCAGAGGATCGTCTTTTGACGCATCCCCGGTATCTCTCCCGAAATAATCAGGGTCCGCATTTTCCCCTGAAACCAGCTGCTTTTGTGCATCTGTCAATGCATCCCAGGCTGCCTTTGCCTCTGCACACTGGCTATCTGTTTCCTCTGTTCTTACCTGCACATAAATGGCATCAATCAGCTCTGCCACATGGTCTGCCAGCTCCTGATCGGAAAGGGAACCTTCTCCTGTGTCTGCCACCTGTGTGTCATCAACCTGTACCTCTTTCTCAGATGTCTCTACGATTTTGGTACTTCCGCATCCTGTAAATAACATGCACGCCATGGTAACAAGAGACAATAACAATACAATTTTCTTTTTCATGCTTTTACGAGAACTTTTACTCATATTCTTTTTCATACTCATACCTCATCATTTTATAATAAGAGAGTCGCTTGAGACTCTTTCGCGTCCGAGCGGTATACGAAGCATAAACTTCATCTCCGCGAAGTACGCATCTCTGCGGAGCATTTTGTTTCACAGGAAATTGAGGAAAAATTATCTAAAATAAAAATGTAAAACAAAAAACTCCCGATCCGTATGACCGAGAGTACTGCATGCAAAAGAAAACATAATATGCTGAAAAAACAATACACCGAAAAAACATATCGTTCCATTTCACATTATGTAAACCATCCAACCAATTACTCGTGGCACACGGATCTGACAGTGGGCAGGTCTCCTGACTTACAGATATACAGCATGACCGCCTTCCCGTTTCCAGTGGCCGAAGCCTTTCAGCTTCCGGGCATTGCTAGAATCTGTTTACAGTGACGAGTTCGTACAGGACTTACACCTGTTTCCCTTTTCACCGGAGCCTATGCTCCGACACCTACTGCGACTATTTTGAAAAGTATGTTAACACTTATTTTTCATATGTCAAGACTCTTCTGCATATTTTTTTGTTTTTTTCCGTCTTTAATCAGTTTTATCTTTTATCCTCGTCTTTCTTTTAGCCACGTCCTTTGCTCTGCCCTGTTTATTCATGTGTCTGGATATAATCCGTTATAGATTCTGTGCAGATTTTCATGTGAATTCCAGTTGCTTTATATATTTGATCCATACCAATCAGCAATTACTGCCTATATATCTGATTATATTTCCAGACAGTATTTTTCTTTGATACAATTTCCATCTCGGGTATTGATTTACCACCCGGTCATAAAGCAATGGAATACAGGCAGTAGTATTCTGCAGCCCCTTCTCTGAATTTACTTTGAAATGACTTTTGGGTGGATTTGTTATACTGCCTAAACATGCATGCCAATTCTTTCAAGCAGTAAATATAACCAGAGATGATTCGAAAAAAGTAATATTTGGTGTGACTTTACAGCCTACATTACATGATTTCTTTACAAGCAGTAATCCCTGTTAACGAGCATACGAGCATATCAAAATGCAGCCTTGACAAGTATATGAAAAGTGAATTTATCCCCTATTCTCCCCCTCTTTCACGATCATCAAAGAATAATACCCCGCCTGTTCCGGGAGTTCCTCTACTCCGTAATACACATGTTCCTCCGGCATACCACAGTTTTCGACCATGATCACTTCTCTTCCACTTTGAGCAATGGCATCCTTTATTTCCTGCATTCTGCTGCCGGCTTTCATCAGCACATAATTTCCCGGAAGTTCAAAGAAGCCCTGCGCCAGAAAAGTCTTTTCCGCTTCAGAAGTCCTTTCCGCTTCAGAAGTCTTTTCCTCTTCAGAACTCTTTTCTTTCAAATGAACTGCAGGTACAATATGCAGCTGCTCCTGCCATTCACAAAGAGAAACCCCGGCCCGTGCTGCCGCTGCGCAAAAGGAGGAGATGCCACTGACTAATTTTGTCTCATAACCTTTCTGCTGAACCCGTTTCTGTACATAAAGGTAAGTAGAATAAATCGTAGGATCACCTAACGTAAGAAAGACCACATTTTTCCCCTGCTTAAGATATTTCTCGATACGTTCCGCTGCGGCTTCGTGGTTACGGGCCTGCTCTTCCCGATCCCGTGTCATAGGCATCGGAACCGGTAAAAGAAACTTTTCCGCAAGCTCCGGAACAGCCTGCTCTGCTATTTTATAAGCAACGGTTTCTTCTGCTTTTGCTCCCGGAAGAGCTATTATGTCATTCTCACGAATCAGTCTGACTGCCTTGATCGTCATCAGTTCCGGATCACCGGGTCCCACACCTACCCCAAATAATATGCCTTTCATCCAACTTTCCCTCTCAGTCTGTTTTTGACTCCCTTAACCCACCGTCTAAGGCAAGTGGGATTGCGGTAGCCTTTTGTCAAATATCTCTGCTTGCATTTCTGTTATTTATTCCAATATATTCGTTGTACTTCTGTCTCCCATTATACGAAGTAACTTTATTGCATTTCAACTCAAAATCCTGTTTTCCGTATTCCTGCTTCCTCTTTTCTTATTCCTACTTCCTCTTTTCTTATTCCTACTTCCTCTTTTCTTATTCCTACTTCCTCTTTTCTTTTGTTGAAAATCCAAATACGCTATGGTATGATACTCCCCAAACAATGGTCTGGGAAGAAGGTTTGGTATGATGAAAAAAGCGGGAAAAATTTTTTTATTTGCTGTTCTTGCCTTGGGAATCCTGGCTTTCCGAGGATTCAATACTTCTGCGGAAGCAGAAAAAACCCAGTTGTCTCCAACTCCATTTATCGATATAGCCGATGGAGAATATACCATTGCAGTGGACTTAGAAGGTGGCACCGGAAGGTCCTCCATCAACTCCCCCTGCACCATGATCGTAAAAGATGGTCTGGCATTTGCCCAAATCCTATGGAGCAGCAATCACTATGACTATATGATCGTCAATGGCATAAAATATATGCCGGTAAACGAAGAAGGAGATTCTGCTTTTCAGATTCCGATTACCGTTTTGGATGAACCTATGAAGGTTATCGCTGATACCACTGCCATGAGTGTGCCACATGAAATCGAGTATACTCTTGTATTTCATTCTGATCAGATTACTGCTGTCAATGTCACATCTCATAATACCGAAAGCCTGAATACCCGCACTAATTTCATTGTTGTTTTTGGTGTTGTTTTCATTATCGTCCTTTGTGTGATAGCGTTATGTATCTGGCTTTTTATCCGAAACAAAAAGAGGAGAAACATCTGCCTTTCTTGGATCTGTATTACTTTGATTTGTATTTCTCTGATCTGTATTTTTTCGATGGGAATCATTCTGTTTGGCTTTCTGTCCGGGCGCTCCGGAAATGCCCAGTCAGAAAAAGAATCCGCTTCCACCTGGCAGGCAGAAATCAGAGAGATCGAAGGACTTACTTATACAGAACGTATGCCCCTCTCCTATGCAGACCAGTTTGCAGTGGATTTTTATGAGGGTGGTTACGCATGCATACAGATTGCCGGAGAAGGGGCTTTTCTGCTTGTCCCGGAAGATGCTCCGGTACCTCAGAATCTTCCGGAAGATATGACTTTACTGAAAAAACCGGTATCGAATATCTATTTAGCGGCATCCGCTGCTATGGATATGTTTGTCGCCTTTGATGGTCTGGATCACATCGCATTTACTGCACTAAAGCAGGAAGACTGGTTCATCGACGGTATCCATGAGTCGATGGAGCAAAACAGGATCACCTACGCCGGGAAATATTCTGCTCCGGATTATGAACAAATTCTGGCCGGTGGTTGTGAACTGGCCATTGAAAATACCATGATATATCATACACCGGAAGTAAAAGAGCAATTAGAAAAATTCGGTATTCCGGTTCTGGTAGACCATTCCAGTTATGAATCCCACCCGTTGGGCAGAACAGAATGGGTCAAGCTATACGGACTTCTTACGGATCGGCTTTCCGCTGCGGAATCTGCTTTTGCCAGTCAGGAAGCTGCATTTGCAGATATTCGTTCAGAAGAAAAGTCCGGAAAAACCGTGGCGTTCTTTTATATCACCGCAAGCGGACAGGTCAATGTCCGCAAATCTTCTGATGCCATGGCAAAAATGATTGATATGGCCGGAGGAACCTACATATTTGACCATCTTGGTGACAAAGACGATACCGCCAGTTCCACTATCAGCATGTCCATGGAAGAATTTTACGCATCTGCAAAAGATGCAGACTATATTATTTATAACAGTACCATTGAAGGCGAACTGCAAAGCATAGATGAACTGCTGACCAAAAGCAGTCTTCTTGCCAATTTTAAAGCAGTACAGGATGGTAATGTATTTTGTGCAACCCGGAATATTTATCAATCCTCCATGGAACTGGGAACTATCATTGCAGATATTCACAATATGATGGAAAATGAGGATCAGAACCTCACCTATCTGTACCGTCTGGAGTAATAACACAAAAGGAGAAATATGAACACCAAAAACTCTCGCTTTTTAATCGCATATGGCATACTGATTTTTCTTGTCCTGATACTTCTGGCCTGTAATATCAGCATCGGAAGCATCCTGGTACCTTTTCAGGATGTTCTGCATATTGTAACCGGTGGCTCTGCCGAGCCGGTATATCAGGACATTGTCCTTCAGATTCGGTTTCCCAGAGCGGTAGCTGCCATGATACTGGGCGGTGCACTGGCTCTTTCCGGCTATCTTCTGCAGACTTTTTTCCACAATCCCATTGCCGGGCCATTTGTTCTGGGCATCTCATCCGGTGCCAAGTTAACGGTTGCCCTCCTCATGATATTCTGCCTTGCCCATACGCTTCCAATCAGTTCCTTTTTTATGATCTTAGCTGCCTTTGCAGGGGCCATGCTATCTATGGGATTCATTCTGATTCTTTCCACCGCTTTACATCAAATGTCCATGCTGATCGTGGGCGGTGTGATGATCGGCTATATTTGTACTGCAATTACGGAATTTCTGGTTACCTTTGCCGACGATTCCAATATCGTTAATCTCCATAACTGGTCTCAGGGAAGTTTTTCCGGCATCAACTGGGAAAATGTGGAAGTAATGACCATTGTTGTCCTGATCACTTCTTTGGTTATCTTTTGTATGGCTAAGCCCATCAGTGCTTACCTATTGGGAGAATCCTATGCCCGGAATATGGGGATTCCGATCAAAGCATTTCGCGTGATGCTGGTGGTACTTTCCAGTATTCTTTCTGCCTGTGTCACTGCCTTTGCCGGTCCTGTTTCCTTTGTGGGCATCGCTGTTCCACATCTGGTAAAAAATCTGTTCGGCAGTGCAAAACCCATTCTTATGATTCCGGCATGCTTTCTGGGCGGTGGTGCCTTCTGTCTGTTCTGCGACCTGATTGCCAGAACAGCCTTCGCTCCTACAGAACTCAGCATCAGTACCGTGACTGCTATCCTGGGGGCACCTATTGTAATCTATGTCATGATTCGTCGCAGGAAAGGAGCAGATGGGCAATGAATAACGATTTAACAGGCAAAGAATATATATTTTGCACGAAGGGGCTTTCCGTCGGTTATCAGGGTATTCCGCTGATCCGGGATATTACCCTGCAGGTAAAGCAGGGGGAAATTCTGACTCTGATCGGACCCAATGGAGCCGGTAAAACCACCATTTTAAAAAGTCTGATCAATCAGCTGCGTCCCATTTCCGGCTGCGTTGTTCTGGAACAGCAGGAAATCCAGTCTATGAACCCGACACTTCTGTCACAAAAAATGTCTATTGTTTTAACAGAGAAAATTCATCCGGAAATGATGACCTGTGAAGATGTGGTGGCAACCGGACGTTACCCGTATACCGGTCGTTTTGGCATATTGAATGATCATGACAGAAATGTCATAAAAGAATCCATGGAACTTGTTCACATAACAGAACTGTCAGAAAAGAGTTTTTTACAGATATCCGATGGGCAAAAGCAACGTGTCATGCTGGCAAGAGCACTTGCCCAGGAACCGGAGATTCTAGTCCTGGATGAGCCCACTTCCTTTTTGGATATTCGCTATAAACTGGAATTTCTTTCCATTCTTCAGACCATGGCCAGAGAAAAAAATCTGACCGTGATCATGTCACTTCATGAGTTGGATTTTGCCAGACGGATCTCTGATAAAATTGCCTGTGTCAAAGGTGACTGTATCCATCGTTTCGGCAGTCCGGAAGAAATTTTTTCAGGAAATTATATTACAGAGCTATTTGGAATCACCACCGGATCCTATGACGGGCTTTCCGGCAGTCCGGAGCTTTCCAAGGTATCCGGCAGTCCAAAATGCTTTGTATTTGCCGGTGGTGGAACCGGCACTCCACTGTTTCATAAGCTGCAGCGGCAAGGCATTCCATTTGCCGCGGGGATCCTGTGGGAAAACGACCTGGATTATCCCTGTGCCAAAGCTTTGGCCACAGAGGTCATCAGTATCCCGGCTTTTCAGGAGCTGACACCAAAGCAGATAAAACAGGCTGAGGATCTGATAGATCAATGCGAAAACGTATACTGCACACTGACAAAAGAGATGCTGGAGCACTTGCCGGAGCCGCTCCTTCGTCTACTCCACCTTCATCATGCGATATCCTACCCCGATGTGGGTCTGGATATACTGAGGTGAATCCGGCTGGCTCTCTATTTTTTTACGAAGGGTAGCCATAAAGACGCGAAGAGAGGCAATATCATTGTCCCAGCTGCTGCCCCAGATACTCTGTGTGATAAAGGTATGGGTTAAAACTTTTCCCACATTTCTGGAAAGAAGACACAAAAGCTTATATTCAATGGGAGTAAGATGAAGCTCCTCTTCTCCCAGATAAGCGCACCCGGCAGCATAATCCACACGAAGCTGACCGTTGGTAAAAAGAGAAGTTTCTACAGGAGATTCATTCTGCATAATAGCAAGTCTCCTTTGGGTAACACGGAGCCTTGCCAGAAGCTCCTCTACCGAGAAGGGCTTTGTCAGATAATCATCTGCCCCTGCATCCAGCGCATCGATTTTATCCGTGTCTTCACTTCTTGCACTGATCACGATAATCGGCACATTGGACCAGGTTCGTATTTTCCTGATCACCTCTACTCCATCCATATCAGGAAGCCCCAGATCCAGCAGGATGATTTCAGGATTGTGGGAAGATGCTTCCATAATCGCTGAGTCACCGTTCTGGGCTGTCAGATAACGATAATCATGTGCCCGTAAAGTGGTGGAAATCAGATTTCTTACAGATGTATCATCTTCTACGACCAATATCAATGGTTTATTCATGAACTTGTACCTCCCCGGCAGGTAATGTTATGGTAAACACCGTACCATGCGGTGTATTATCGGATACTTTTATGGTGCCTCCATGTGCTGTAACAATAGATTTGCAAAGAGACAGTCCAAGACCCAGGCTTCTCCTGCTATCCGCCACTTTATTGGCTCCTGTGTAAAACATGTCAAATATCCGCTCTTTCACTTCATCCGGTATTCCATCCCCGTCATCTGCAATGGATACTACCGCATGATTTCCCTCTTTCCATGTTTTGATCAGAATGTTGGAACCCTTTTGTGTATATTTAATCGCATTATCCACAATGTTAATGATGACCTGAACCATCAGTTTGGCATCCATTTTAGCCAGCAGATAGTCTTCTTTGTGTTCCACTGTGATATGATGTTCCACGCTTTTCCGGTTTACATGCTGCAGCGCTTCCGTAATGACATCATCCATCAGATCTTCGGACATACGAAGATTCAGTCGTCCATCCTCGATTCGCGTTACCGACAACAGATTTTCAACCAGATTGATCAGCCACATGGAGTCGTCGTAAATATCCATATAAAGCTGCTTTTTGGTCTCTTCATCAAAAGAATCCCCGTTGGAAAGCAGATTACTTGCGTTCCCGGAAATAGAGGTCAATGGGGTACGCAGATCGTGGGAAATGGCACGTAAAAGATTGGCTCTGAGCTGTTCATTCTTTGCCAGAATGGCGGCTTCCTCTTTCTCTTTTGCATTTTTTGCATTTTCCATAGAAAGGGCACACTCTCCAAGAATGGACAAAAGAATACTGTTTTCAAAGGAGTCAAAAGGTTTCGATCCAATATCAATGCCAACAACACCATACACCCGGTCATTCACCCTTACAGCAAGATAAAGGCATCTGGCCCCGGAAAGTGTTTCTGTCGTGGCTCCTGCATGTTTATTGTTCTTTAGTACCCACTGTGCTACTGCCTTTTCTTCTTCCCTGCATATCGCTTCTTTTGTGATGCCTTCCCCTGTTTCTTCATCCGAAGCCCTGAAAATACAGGGATCACCCAATTGTCCTTTTGGGGTCAGATAAAATACGATATCTTTTCCAAGCAGTTTCATCAGCTGATTGGCGGTTGCGGATACCATTTCATTTTTATCCTTTGCCTGCTGCAGAAGCTGATTGGTATCAAATAGGATTTTGGTACGATACGCTGCCTGTGCTGACTGCTTTGCATGATTTTTCAATCTTGTGGCAAGTGTTCCGGTAAGAAAAGCAGCCAGGAACATGATCAGAAAAGTAACCGGATACCCCTGTCCGTAAGCCTGAAAGGTAAATTTTGGTTCTGTAAACAGGAAATTGAATACCAGGACGCTGACAATGGAAGAAATCAGACTGTACATCCGATGTGTGGTGATCACAGAGGTAACCAGTACCCCCAGAACGTAAACCGTGATAATATTGGCTTCTGCAAATCCCAGATGCCGGAAAAGCATTCCGGTAAGGGTCGCACCAATCAAAATCACAATACTTTTCAGAATATCCGCTACAGAAATAACAACTTGATTATTCCATTTTGCCTTTTTAGCCCTATAAGACGAAACTCTGATCTCGGTATCCGGAATAATATGGACATCCAGATTCGGTGCATTGGCAATCAGTTTTTCTGTTAAGGAAGGCCGGCTGAATATGCTTTTCCGTGTTGCAGCACTTCTTCCTATGACGATCTTTGATACGCCGGAAAGTCTTGCAAACTCCGCAATCTGAAAGGGAACATCGTCCCCATATACCGTTTCTATCTTGGCCCCCAGCTGCTTGGCCAGATGCATATTGGCATGCAGTCGTTTTACATCTTCCTCCGGCATAGCTGATGAGTCAGGAGTTTCTACATATAACGCTGTAAAAATTCCCCGGAAAGCACTGGCCATTCTGGCTGCAGTACGTATGATCTTGGCATTGGATGGAGAAGACGAAAGGCATACCAGAATATGCTCATCTGTATGATAATCACTATGGCTTTTTATTCT
>JBJENT010000174.1:0-10755 GCA_051880335.1 Lachnospiraceae bacterium | reverse complement strand
CTCAGAATGGTAATAATGGCGGTGGTAAATCTTTCAATAATAGTGATCGCAGTCAGAGACCGGATAGCAGAGGTGAAGGCCGTGGAGACAACCGGGGCGAAGGAAGAGGCGATAACCGTTTCAAAAAGCAGGGACAGGGCAAAGGATTTGCAGCAGACGCTCCAATGATCGATGAAAAACGGGGGCAGAATGAAAGAAGAAATAACAATCAGGATAGAGATAAAAAATCCAAAAAGGATATGATCTATGAAGATGATGACAAGATGATCAAGAATAATAAAGCTGGTCGTTTCATCAAGCCGGAGAAGAAGGTAGAAGAACCGGAAGAACAGATTAAAGTAATCACCATTCCTGAAAAGTTAACGATCAAAGATCTGGCAGATAAAATGAAAATGCAGCCTTCCGTTATTATCAAGAAACTGTTCCTGGAAGGAAAGATTGTTACATTAAATACAGAGGTAAGCTACGAAGAAGCTGAGAATATTGCTATCGATTATGATATCATGTGCGAACAGGAAGTTCAGGTGGATATCATTGAAGAACTTTTAAAAGAGGATGAAGAAGATGAAAGCAAAATGGTCAAGAGACCGCCTGTTGTCTGTGTTATGGGACACGTTGACCATGGTAAAACTTCTCTTCTGGATGCCATCCGTAAAACCAATGTTACCGATCGGGAAGCCGGTGGTATTACACAGGCCATTGGTGCATATACTGTAAATGTTAACGGTGAAAAGATTACGTTCCTGGATACACCGGGTCATGAAGCCTTTACTGCCATGCGTATGCGTGGTGCAAACGCAACCGATATTGCGATTCTGGTTGTAGCAGCAGATGATGGTGTTATGCCACAGACCGTGGAAGCCATCAACCATGCAAAAGCAGCCGGTGTTGAAATCATTGTAGCAGTCAATAAAATCGATAAACCGGCAGCAAATCCGGACAAAGTAAAACAGGAACTGATGGAATACGAACTGGTATCCACAGAATGGGGCGGAAGCACAGAATGTGTAAATGTTTCTGCCAAGAGTGGAGAAGGTATCGAAGATCTTCTGGAAACGATTCTGTTAACAGCAGAAATTCTGGAATTAAAAGCAGATAAGAAGAGAAAAGCAAGAGGACTTGTCATTGAAGCCGAACTGGATAAGGGACGTGGTCCTGTTGCAACCATTCTGGTGCAGAAAGGTACTTTGAAAGTCGGTGATTTCGTTTCAGCAGGATCCTGCTTCGGTAAGGTAAGAGCTATGATCGATGATAAGGGAAGACGAGTGAAAGAAGCTACACCGTCTACACCGGTAGAAATCCTGGGTCTTTCCGATGTACCGGCAGCAGGAGAAGTATTCATTGCCCATGACAGTGATAAAACAGCAAAATCCTTTGCAGAAACCTACAAGGCACAGCATAAAGAGCAGATGCTGGCAGATACCAAAGCAAGAATGTCTCTGGATGACCTGTTCTCACAGATCAAAGAAGGTGATCTGAAAGAACTGAATATTATCATCAAAGCAGATGTCCAGGGTTCTGTAGAAGCAGTAAAACAGAGTCTTATGAAACTGTCCAACGAAGAAGTAATCGTAAAATGCATCCATGGCGGCGTTGGTGCCATCAATGAATCTGATGTATCTCTGGCTGCAGCAGCCAATGCTATTATCATCGGCTTTAATGTGAAACCGGATCCTCAGGCAAAAGCTACCGCAGAGCGTGAAAAAGTAGATGTAAGACTTTACGATGTCATCTATAAAGCCATTGAAGATGTAGAACGGGCTATGAAAGGTATGCTGGATCCGATCTTTGAAGAAAAAGTGATCGGTCATGCAGAAGTAAGACAGATCTTCAAGGCATCCGCAGTAGGTAATATTGCCGGTTCCTATATTCTGGATGGTGAGTTTAAACGTGACTGCAAGATCCGAATCAGAAGAGAAGGTGAGCAGATCTATGAAGGTCAGCTGGCATCTCTGAAACGATTCAAGGATGATGTAAAAGAAGTAAAAGCAGGCTTTGAATGTGGTCTTGTATTTGAAGGATTTGACCAGATGCAGGAGCTTGATATTGTTGAGGCATATATTATGGTGGAAGTACCAAGATAGTATTTCGCCCCGCCCTGTAGGCGGGGAACTATCTTTGTACCGAAAAATATTGCCTGGATGGAGAAATAAAATGAGAAAAAATAGTGTTAAGAATACCCGAATTAATGGAGAGGTACAAAAGGTCCTGGCGGAAATCATTCGTGGTGAGATCAAGGACCCCCGTATCCATCCCTTTACTTCTGTGGTTGCAGTGGAAGTATCTCCGGATTTAAAGACATGCAAGGCATGGATCAGTGTTCTGGGAGATGAACAGGCGATTACAGATACTCTTGCGGGACTGAAAAGTGCAAGTGGGTATATCAGAAATAAACTGGCTAAGACCATTAATCTTCGCAATACTCCTGAGATTACGTTTATTATGGATCAATCCATTGCATATGGTGTAAATATGTCCAAAAAGATTGATGATGTTATGAAAAACATGCCTGTCAGGGATGAGGAAGAAGAGTGAAACCATGACAAAATTTGATTTGATAAAAGAGTGCGGGAACGCAAATACAATCGGGATCAGCGGCCATATCCGGCCGGATGGAGATTGTGTGGGTTCCTGCATGGGACTTTACTTGTATTTAAAAAAGGTTTTTCCGGAAAAAGAAATCGACGTTTATCTGGAACAACCGGCTGATATTTTTCAGTGTATCAAAGAGGTTGAGCAGATTCATACAGACTGCAGTGAAGAGAAGAAGTTTGATCTGTTTTTTGCAGTGGACTGTGAAAAAAGCAGATTAGGTGGAGCGGAAAAGTATTTTGATCAGGCAGAAAGAACCGCCAATATTGATCATCATATTTCCAATGAAAATGGCTGTGGAAACATAAATTATGTGGTACCCACTGCCAGCTCTGCCAGTGAACTGGTGTATGATCTGCTGGATGAAACTTATCTGGATGAGGAGATTGCGAAGGCAATCTACATCGGCATCATACATGATACCGGAGTATTCCAGTATTCCAATACATCACCGAAAACACTGCAGATTGCAGCAAAACTGATTTCGTATGGTTTTGATTTTCCGAAAATTATCGAGGAAACCTTTTATGAGAAAACCTATGTACAGAATCAGATTCTGGGACGCGCTCTGTTAGAGAGTATTCTGTTCATGGACGGAAGATGTGTTGTCAGTGTGATTGACCGAAAGACCATGGATTTTTACCAGGTAAACAGCAAGGATCTGGATGGCATTGTGAATCAGCTGCGCATTATCAAAGGCGTGGAATGTGCGATTTTCATGTATGAAACAGATACGCTGGAATACAAAGTGAGCATGCGCTCCGGAGGACTGGTGGATGTGGCAAAGGTTGCCCAGATCTTTGGCGGAGGCGGCCATATCAGAGCTGCCGGATGTACCATGAACGGAACCGCTCATGATGTAGTCAATAATCTGTCAGTACATATTGAAAAGCAGTTGGAGGAAATCAGTGATTAACGGAATACTGATTGTACAGAAAGAGCAGGGCTTTACTTCCCATGATGTGGTGGCAAAGCTTCGCGGCATCTGTAAACAGAAAAAAATAGGACATACAGGGACACTGGATCCGAATGCGACCGGCGTCCTTCCTGTTTGTTTGGGACAAGCTACCAAATTATGTGATCTTCTTACCGATCATGATAAAGAATATATTGCAGAGCTTTTGCTTGGAAAAACAACAGATACCCAGGATATCTGGGGAACGGTTTTGACGGATACAGGAGATTTGTGGAAGTCATTGACTGAAAAACAGGTGGAAGATGCCATTTTATCCTTTGTGGGAGATCAGATGCAGCTTCCGCCCATGTATTCTGCCCTGAAAGTCAACGGGAAAAAGCTTTATGAACTGGCAAGAGCCGGTATACAGGTAGAAAGAGAAAGACGTCCGGTTACGTTTTATGAGATAGAAATACTGGAAATGGCTCTTCCCAGAGTAAAGATCCGTGTGTCTTGTTCCAGGGGAACTTATATCCGGACACTCTGCGCAGACATTGGTGAAAAATTGTCCTGTGGGGCAGTGATGACAGCATTGGAACGGACCCGGGTGGGGATGTTTGAAAAAAGCCGCTCCTATACTCTGAGTGAACTGGAAAAACTGAGGGATGAAGGAAAGCTGGAAGAACCGGTATATCCGGTGGAGGATTGTTTTTCAGAGTTTCCGACATACTATGTAAAAAAAGAAGCAGACCGTTTCCTGAAAAACGGGAACGAATTAAAAAAGACGATGTTTGAAATACCGCCGGAAGAAAAGGGCCGGATCCGGGTTTACGATGCACAGAAGCGTTTTTGTGGTGTATATGAAAAAGCAGATGGAAGAGATACTTACAAACCATGGAAACTCTTTTTACCGGATGCAGAAGGGTAAAAGAAAGACAGGCAGAGAAAAACATTCGGGATGGCCGGAAAAAAGATGAGGAAGAAATTCGGATGCAGATTATAGAACAGACGCTGGATTTTCAATTAAATATCCCATCCGCAGTGGCAATTGGTAAATTCGATGGAATACACCGGGGACATAAATGCCTGCTGGAACAGATTCTGGAGCAGAAAAAGAGAGGAAAGTGTGCAGTGGTTTTCACTTTTGATCCCTCTCCTTATACGCTGTTTTCCGGAAAGCAGGAAATGGAACTGACGACCAGAGAAGAAAAAAGAAGCTATTTTGAACAGATGGGAATCGATGTGCTGATCGAATTTCCCATGACCTTTGAGACAGCAGCCATGCCGCCGGAACAGTTTGTAAAAGAGATTCTCTGCAAAAAAATGCAGGCGTCCTATATTGCTGCCGGAGTGGATGTGTCCTTTGGCGACCGGGGAAAAGGGGATATGGTACTGCTGCAAAAACTGTCTTCGGTCTATGGATATGAGTTGAATATTATCGATAAAGTGAAAACTACAGATGGAAAGGAAATCAGTTCCACCCTGGTAAGAGATGAAATACGACTGGGAAATATGCAGCGGGTGCAGGAACTTTTAGGAGAACCGTATTTTCTGACCGGAGTGGTAAAACATGGGAAAAAGTTTGGCAGAACCATCGGAATGCCAACGGTGAATCTTATTCCGAAAGAAGAAAAACTTCTGCCCCCCAACGGGGTCTATTTCTCAGAAGTACAATATGGAGAAAAAATCTACAAAAGTATCACCAATATTGGTTATAAACCAACGGTAAATGAGGAAAGAGTTCTGGGAGTGGAAAGCTTTCTGTATGATTTTGCACAGGATATATACGGGCAGGAAATAACGGTCCGGTTGTTTGCTTTCAAGCGGCCTGAAATGAGATTTCACAGTGTCGAAGAATTGAGGCAGCAGATGGCGGCTGATATAGCAGAAGGGAGATATTACTTTTTTTCTGTTGAAAGAAAGAATTAGAAACGCTATAATATAATAGGCTGATTTGGTGAAACAATAAGCATGTAGTAAAAATATAATACAGACAGAAAAGTAGAACAAAGGGGCTAAAAGAATGAACCTTACAGTGATCTTATCCATGGCAGGCGGTCTTGGGCTATTCTTATATGGTATGCGTGTTATGAGTGACAGCATAGAAAGAGTAGCAGGTGCAAAGCTGAGAAGAATTTTGGAGATATTTACCACAAACAGATTTACCGGAATTTTGGTCGGTGTTCTGTTTACTGCGATTATTCAGTCTTCCTCTGCATGTACCGTAATGGTTGTCAGCTTCGTTAACTCAGGTCTTATGACACTGACCCAGGCAGCAGGCGTTATTTTTGGTGCCAATATCGGTACGACAGTTACCGCACTTCTGGTTTCTTTTAAACTGGAGCGAATTGCACCGGTTATTCTGTTGGCAGGCGTTGTGATGGTAATGTTCTGCAAAAACCAGAATATCAAGAAGTTTGGGGAGATCATCATTGGATTCGGTGTTCTGTTCATGGGTCTTAGCAGTATGTCCGGCGCTATGTCCGGAATGAAAGAATCTCCGTTTGTATTAAACATGTTTGCCTCTTTGACCAATCCGTTCCTGGCTATGTTACTGGGGCTTGTGTTAACTGCGATCATTCAAAGCTCTTCTGTCACAGTCAGTATCATGGTTCTTATGGCCAATCAGGGACTTTTGGGACTGGACATTTGTATGTACATAACACTGGGCTGTAACATTGGTGCCTGTACATCCGCAGTGCTGGCTTCTTTAAATGGTAAGAAAGAAGCAAAACGTGCAGCCATGATCCATGTGCTGTTTAACGTACTGGGTACGGTGATCACCTATTTTATACTGGCATTTGGCATGGATTATGTGCTGGCAATGTTTGTTGGTATGGCCGGAGACAATCCGGGACGTATCGTTGCCTACGCGCACATGACATTCAAGATTGCCCAGGTTATCATGCTCACACCATTTATCGGTGGTATCGTGAAACTTACCTACCTTCTTGTTCCTGGTGAAGATCGGAAGATCGGCTATCGTGAAAATATGCAGCTTAAGTATATTGGAGATAAAGTTGTTCTGAATCCTGCAACAGCAGTAGTAGAAATCATCAAGGAAATTGACCGTATGGCATCCCTTGCCAGTGAAAATTTAAACAGAGCTATGAATGCGCTGATCACCCTGGATCAGGAAGATATTGATGAAGTATATGAAGTGGAAGAAAATATTAACTTCCTGAATCATGCCATTACCGATTATCTTGTAAAAGTAAACCAGACTACGCTTCCTATCGAAGACTTGAAGAGCATTGGTGGACTTTTCCATGTGGTAAATGATATTGAGCGAATCGGTGATCATGCGGAGAATGTGGCAGACAATGCAGTAAAGAGAAAAGAAGAAAATGTCAGTATCAGTAAAGTGGCTCAAAGGGAATTGGGCGAGATGTTGGATATGGTAAATACCATTATTCAATATTCTGTGGATATGTTTGCACATGGAACCGTAGAACATTTGAAAGATATTCAGGAACTTGAAAATAAAATTGATGAAAAAGAAAGAGAATTGCAGCAGAACCATGTGGACAGGCTAACGAGAAACGAATGTACACCGGCAGCAGGTATGCTGTTTTCCGATATTGTTTCGGGTCTGGAAAGAGTTGCAGATCATGCAACAAATATTGCATTCTCCATTTATAACAGTGAGGAAGCCGGCGAATAAGCTGGAAAATTTATATGAAGATACAAAGAAAAAAAGTCTGGATAACTTTGGTGATCGGTCTTTTTGCAGCTGCGTTTTATCCATTGAAGGGTGAGGCGTCCGAGCAGGGGATGGTATTAAGAACCGAAGTGATTCCGGAAGCAATAGGAATGGAAAGTATTTTGAGAGGCAACCTGACGCAGGAAGAATATCTTCAGGAAGCCGGTGAAATGGATACTTCCCGATATGGATACCAGAATCTGGGTATTGCAAATGTAGAAAACAATTTAAATATTCGGGCAGCTGCATCAGAAACTGCTAAACTGGTGGGAAAACTGCCCAGAAATGCCGCTTGTGAGATCCTTTCCCAGGAGGGTGATTGGTCACAGATAACATCCGGAAATGTAGAAGGATATGTGAAAACAGAATTTCTTTTTACCGGTATAGAAGCACTATCCAAAGCACGGGAACTGATTTCGGTTTATGCAAAAGTGGATGCAGATGCCTTGAAGGTTCGTTTGGAACCCAATCTGGATGCGGAAGTATATACAACAGTTGCCCAGGGAGAGAAGCTGGAATATGTGAATACTCTGGAAAGCGGATGGGTGGAAGTACTGCTGGATGACGAAACAGTTTATGTGTCCGGTGACTATGTAACCGTGGAAGAAGCCCTGGATACAGCAGTAACCATGACCGAGCTTTTGTATGGGGAAGGTGTTTCCGATATACGTGTCAGCATTTGTGAGTTTGCAAAGCAATATGTTGGAAACCGCTATGTATATGGTGGAAGTTCCCTGACAAATGGTACGGATTGTTCCGGATTTACCATGAGAGTCTTCCAGAACTTTGGTATTTCACTGCCACATTCATCCAGTGCGCAGGCAGGTATGGGAACAAAAATCAGTGCTTCGGAAGCAAAGCCGGGAGATTTGTTCTTCTATGGAAGCAGCAGTGGACGGATTAACCATGTGGCACTCTATATTGGTGGAGGACAGGTAGTACATGCAAGTTCTCCGAAAACCGGTATTAAGATAAACAGTGCATATTACAGAACACCGGTTAAGGTGGTTCGGATCATCCAATACGATTAAATATGATTTCTGAAAGAGAGATTAGAAATCCATTCTGATGAATGTGAATGTTGTAAATACTGTTTTTGATGAAATAGAGAAAAATATATTTACATAACAAAAATGATATGATATAATATCATGGTGTGAGTTTAGCCGATGCTCAGGAATGGGATACTCCGACCTATCCTTAGTGTCAGGCGATTATCATAATAAAGGAGGAAATGACAATGATTTCTAAAGAAAAGAAAACAGCAATCATCAATGAGTATGCAAGAACACCTGGCGATACAGGTTCACCGGAAGTACAGGTAGCTATCCTGACAGCCAGAATTCAGGAGCTTACAGAGCATCTGAAAACAAACCAGAAGGATCATCATTCCAGAAGAGGTCTTCTGAAAATGGTTGGTCAGAGACGTGGTTTACTTGCATATTTAAAGAAAACAGATATTGAAAGATATCGTGCACTGATCGAAAGATTAGGTTTAAGAAAGTAATATTTACTTTCGCTGGAAAGATGATTATGGCGAACACGGAGTTGGAGTTTAGTGTTCGCCTTTTTCATTAGGTAGAAGATTATTTCCGAGACCACAGAAAAAAATATTTATGATGTATGCAGCAAAAAGTTTCAAAAACGGAAAGCTTTTTAAGTGTTTTTTTCTGTAGTTTCGGCATCTTCTGCCTATAGGTACAAAACAAATCATAAGCAGAAGAAAATGGAGGTAAAAGAATGTATAAGACATTTACAATGGAACTTGCCGGACGTACTTTAAAAGTAGATATCGGCAGAGTCGGCAAACAGGCGAATGGTTGCGCATTTATGCAGTATGGTGATACAACTGTTTTATCTACTGCTACCGCATCTGAAAAACCACGTGATGGTATCGATTTCTTCCCATGTAGTGTAGAATATGAAGAAAAATTCTATGCAGTTGGTAAAATCCCGGGTGGTTTTAACAAGAGAGAAGGAAAGGCATCTGAAAATGCGGTTCTGACAAGCCGTGTAATTGACAGACCTATGCGTCCTTTATTCCCAAAAGATTACAGAAATGATGTTACTTTGAATAATATGGTAATGGCTGTTGATCCGGAATGTCGTCCGGAACTGGTTGCCATGCTTGGTACAGCTATTGCAACATGTATTTCAGACATCCCATTTGATGGACCATGTGCCATGACACAGATGGGTATGGTTGATGGAGAACTGATCGTTAACCCAAGCCAGGAACAGTGGGATAATGGTGATCTGAAGATGACTGTAGCTTCTACTGCACAGAAAGTTATCATGATCGAAGCTGGTGCTAATGAAATTCCGGAAGCAAAAATGCTGGAAGCAATCTATAAAGCACATGATATCAACCAGACGATCATTGAATTTATTAACAAGATTGTGGCTGAATGTGGTAAACCAAAACATGCTTATGAAAGCTGCGCTATTCCGGAAGAATTGTTTGAGAAAATGAAAGAAATCGTTCCTCCGGCAGAAATGGAAGAAGCTGTATTTACTGATGAAAAACAGGTTCGTGAAGAAAATATCAGACAGATTACTGCTAAATTAGAAGAAGCATTTGCTGATAATGAAGAGTGGCTGGCTATTTTAGGCGAAGCAATTTATCAGTATCAGAAAAAGACTGTTCGTAAGATGATCTTAAAAGATCACAAGAGACCTGATGGACGTGAGCTTACACAGATCAGACCTCTGGCTGCAGAAGTTGATATTATTCCAAGAGTACATGGTTCTGCAATGTTTACTCGTGGACAAACCCAGATTTGTAACGTAACAACTCTGGCTCCTTTATCCGAAGCACAGAAAGTAGACGGTCTTGATCCAAATGTGACCGAAAAGAGATATATTCATCATTATAACTTCCCTGCATACTCTGTAGGTGAAACAAAGGTTAGCCGTGGTCCGGGACGTAGAGAAATCGGACATGGTGCTCTGGCTGAAAGAGCTTTGATTCCGGTACTTCCGTCCACAGATGAATTCCCTTATGCAATTCGTACGGTATCGGAAACCTTTGAATCCAATGGTTCTACATCCATGGCTTCTACTTGTGCATCCTGTATGTCCCTTATGGCTGCAGGTGTTCCGATTAAGAAGATGGTTGCAGGTATTTCCTGTGGTCTTGTAACCGGAGATACCGATGATGATTACATCGTTCTTACCGATATCCAGGGTCTTGAGGATTTCTTTGGAGACATGGACTTCAAGGTTACCGGTACACATGATGGTATTACTGCAATCCAGATGGATATCAAGATCCATGGTTTGACAAGACCAATCGTAGAGGAGGCAATCGCCCGTACAAGAGAGGCAAGACTCTACATTATGGATGAGGTTATGAGCAAGGCTATCGCTGAGCCTCGCAAGGAGGTCAGTGAGTGGGCACCGAAGATTGAGCAGATTACCATCGACCCGAACAAGATTGGTGATGTTGTTGGTCAGAAGGGTAAGACAATCAATGAGATTATTGCCCGCACCGGTGTGAAGATTGATATCACAGATGATGGTGCTGTATCTGTATGTGGAACAGACAAGGCAAAGATTGCAGAGG
>JBJENT010000173.1:0-10881 GCA_051880335.1 Lachnospiraceae bacterium | reverse complement strand
GGAAGTGGGAGTAAACTGTCTCAGTATTTCGACCTATGATGCGGCTGATTTTGGGGTGCTTCAGCTGATCGTGGATAAGCCGGATGAACTTTCACAGGCACTGGAAGAGCAGGGGTATTCTCTTTTGGTGCGTAGCGTTATTGCAGTTGCTATGGAAAATGAGATTGGTTATCTGAATAAGATTTTAAAGACGTTACGGGATGCTAATGTAAATATTGACTGTGTATATTCTTTTGTGAGCAAAAAACTGATGAAGCCGGTTCTGGTTTTCCGGGCAGAAGATGCAGATGTGGTAGAAAACAGACTGAAGGCAAGTGGTTTTACCATTCTGAAATCCATCGAAAATCTTATGGATTAAAATCCTACGGATTCTAAAGGTATAGCATCACATTTTGTAGAATGAATGCCGTTAAATTATGTATATAATATACAAAAAAAGGTAGATTATGTAAATTTGTATTGAGAAATATACATAAAGAATTGTATAATAGATAGAGGCAATATATATAATGGTGGGGGAAACCAATATGATATATATATATCATTTCGATATTGCATCCATAATCTTGACGTTGGCTATATTGTTTATTTTTGCCATCCGCAAAAATTATCCGACTAGGAATAGTGGGATTTTTTTGTCGATGGTAATTTTAATTTTGATCGCAGGTATTTCTGATGTGATAAGCTGTTTTACCATTTCTTATCCGGAAGAAGTTCCCCTTGTTTTAAACTATATAATTAATATAGTTTTTCTTTTGAGCTTATGTATGTCAAACGTATGTTACTATTTTTATGTTGCCAGCATTTTAAAGGATAGCAAACTGAAAAAGTGGGAAAAGAATATCGGAATATTTATTATGGTGATAGTGTCATTGCTGCTTTTTACCACTCCGTTTACTCATTGGATTTTCTATTTTGATGAGAATCTGGTTTATTCGGCAGGACCCCTTAAAATCATTTTATATTTGATATCCATTATATTTTTGGTCTTTGGACTGGGAAAATTCCTTGTCAACAAAAAGTCTTTGAATGTTTTCCAGAGAATAACGATTGTATCGTATAATGTGCTGGTGACAGCAGCAATCCTGGTGCAATTTTTTTATCCAAGGTTGCTTATTATCCTATTTGTCTCGTCTGTTGTAATCCTGATGGTCTATTTGTCCTTGGAGAATCCGTTGGATTACATGTTCGAAAATACCTACTGCTATAACATGCGGGCATTTATGAGTACCATGGATGGTAAGATTGAGAACAAAGAAGACTTTACAGTGATTACGTTTTCTTTTGCAGATGGTGAATACATACTGAAATATTTGGGGTATGACAATGTTAATCAGTTGATCAAACAGATTATCCGTAGGCTACATAAGGACTATCGTCAAAGAGATGTGTACTATATAGATAACTACAGATTTGCAGTGATTGTAAATAAGCACTCTAATGTAGAGAAAACAGTTGATGATCTTAGAAAGAGCTTTGAGAAGGTTGTACATTTTGAGAATATCAGTATAGCACTGAAATTATATTTTGTTGTTCTTCATTATCCGGAATTCGTAAAAAATACAGATGAGATATTGTATGCCATCAATTACTATTATAAGAAAAAAGTACAGACCGGTGAAGGAAGGATTGTTACAGCAACAAAAGAAGCACTGGCATCCAGACAAAGAGAGAATGAAGTGCTGTATATTATCCGGAATGCCATAAAGAATGATTCCTTTGAGGTTTTCTATCAGCCGATTTACGAAGAGAAGACAGGAAGATTTTTGTCTGCAGAAGCGTTGGTTCGATTGTATGATGAGGAAATGGGTTTTATTTCACCGGATGAATTTATTCCTTTGGCAGAGCAGTATGGCCTCATCATGGAAATCGGTGATATCATTCTCAAAAAAGTATTCCGCTTCTGGAGTGAAAATAAACCAAAGAAATATGGACTAAAAAGTATCGACGTAAATCTGTCTATGGTACAGTGCGTACAGTCCGGATTCGCAGAACATCTGAAACAGATGATGTATGAGTATGAAATACCAAGTGATTGTATCAAGTATGAGATTACAGAGTCTATTTCTGCTCCGAACCAGGCAATTGTACATAGCATGATGCAGCAGATGAATGCAATCGGTTCGGAATTCTATCTGGATGACTACGGAACCGGATTTTCAACAGCAACTTATCTGATTGAACTTCCTTTCTCGGTGGTTAAGGTGGACAAGTCCATTCTATGGCAGGCAACTAAAAATCAGGATGCAATGTTGATTCTTAAGAATATTATTCATATGATCAAAGACCTGAAAAAAGGATGCCTTGTAGAAGGGGTAGAGACGGAAGAGATGGAAGTGATACTACGTGGAATGGGTTGCGATTATTATCAGGGATATTATTTTTCAAAACCACTTCCGGAGAAGGAATATTTAGAATTCCTGATGAAGAATAATATTTAGTCCGGATAGAAAATAGGATAAAGGGGCAGTACATGTAATGGATGTTAATTCTTTCAGGGCACCCGATGTTCAGATATTAATAGTGGATGATAATGAAATCAATGCCAAGGTTGCACTGCGTTTTGTAAAGGCGTATGGAATAAACGGGGATCTTGCTTTTGACGGAAAACAGGCTGTTTCCATGATACAAAACAAAAGCTATGATCTGATTCTTATGGATGTTATGATGCCTGTAATGGATGGAGTAGAAGCAACCAAACGGATTCGAAATCTGGAAGGCGACTACTATAAAAACCTACCGATTATTGCACTGTCAGCCAAGACGGAATCTGATATCAATGAGATACTGCAGGCAAGCGGTATGAATGATTATATACAAAAACCTGTAACACCAAATGAGTTACAGAAGTGCTTTTTGAAATGGCTTCCCAAAGAAAAGATTTTAGATCAATATGCAGATCCGGCGAGAACCGGCTTGAATCAGGAGACGGAGAGCTGCGAGACGAAGAGCCGCGATACTGAGAATCATGAAACAGATAGTGGTGATGCGATTCCGCAAATAGAAGGCCTTTCGGTAGAAAAAGGAATAAAATATTGTGGCACTGTAGAAATATACAAGAGAGTTCTTGGGGATTATTATAAGCTGATCGATACGAAGAACAAAAAGCTGGAGGAATGTCTGGCGGATGGCCTTTTGAAAGACTATACGATTGAGGTACATGCTCTTAAGAATACATCCAGAATGATCGGAGCAATAGAACTATCGAAACTGTTTGCCAGTCTCGAAAAAGCCGGAGATGCAGGAGATGTGGATTTCATTCAGGAAAAACATCCGGAGACCATGAAACTGTTTCAGAGTTATAAGACGGTGTTGGAGCCTTATGCGAAACACGATAATCTGGAAAAGAAGCAGGTATCTGATGAAATAATCATTCATGTACTTTCTGAGCTTCATGATGCGATTGATGGATTTGATCTGGATAAAGCAGATGGATTGATGAAGGAGCTGGAAACATTTAAGCTATCTGAACAGATATTGCCTTTGTATGAACAGCTCAGTGTTGCAGTAACGGATGTAGCAATGGAAGAAATTCTGGATCTTACACAGAAGATGATAGAAATGATCCGGGGATAATGAAGGATAAATATATGCAGAAGATTTTGATGGTGGCAGAAAAGAATAGCTTTTTTGTAATATCCATGTCAGAACAGCTTAAGACTGTCGGATATGATGTGGATTCGATGGAGCTTGAAATCAATCAGCTTTCAAAGTGTAAAGAGGAATATGAGGCGGTTGTTTTATATATTGAAGGAGATATGAAAGATAAAACAAAGGACCTTATTTTTCTTCGTGATATGGTGATAGAGGAAGACATTCCACTGTTTTACATGGGAAATAACAGTGAAGAATTAAAGGAAGTTATTCAAAGCAATGTTATTAAAGAAGTTTTCAAACGCCCCATTGATGTAAAATTCGTTGCATCGAAAATAGATGAGTTTATTAAGAACTATGGAAGACATGTGAAAAAGAAAATACTGGTGGTAGACGATTCCGGGACTATGCTTCGTAATGTCAAAGGATGGCTGGAGGATAAGTATCAGGTTATACTGGCTAATTCGGGTGCAATGGCCATCAAATATCTGGCGATCAACAGACCGGATCTGGTACTGCTTGATTATGAAATGCCTGTAGTGGATGGAAGACAGGTTCTCGAAATGATCAGAACGGAATCAGAATTCAGCGATATTCCGGTTATTTTCCTGACAAGCAAAAATGACAGGGACAGTATAATAAAAGTTATGGGACTTCGTCCGGAAGGGTATTTGCTGAAAAATATGGAGCCGGAAAAGATTGTGGCGGAAATAGATAACTTTTTTGAAAAGCGGAAAAAATTGTAGCTGGGAGTACTCGCCATGCGAGCAGAAAAAATCTCCTATCGCATGGCTAGTATCTCAGCTACCGTAATTTACTCGGCTTCCCGTATGATCTTACGTACCGGAAGAATGCAGGCTGGTGAAACAGATAATTCATCCACGCCCATTTTCAGGAATGTTTCTGTCAGGGTGGTATCTGCACCTAACTCACCACAGATACCGCACCAGATACCTTCTTTGTGTGCATTCTCTGTTGCCATCTGGATGAAACGAAGCACAGCAGGATGGTGGGCATCGTAGAAGGAATCCAGTTTTGCATTCTGGCGATCGATTGCCAGTGTATACTGGGTTAAATCGTTGGTACCGATGCTGAAGAAATCCACCTCTTTGGCCAGCTCATCACTCATGAGAGCAGCAGCAGGAGTTTCGATCATGATACCTTCTTCCACGTTGCCGATCGCAATGTTTTCCGAAGCCAGTTCTTCTCGCACTGACTTGGATATTTCTTTGATTCTGCGAACTTCATCTACAGAAATGATCATAGGATACATAATTGCCAGATTTCCGAAAGCACTTGCTCTGTACAAAGCACGAAGCTGTGTCCGGAAGATTTCCGGTCTGGTTAAGCAGATACGGATGGCACGGTATCCAAGGGCTGGATTATCTTCCTTGTCCAGATCAAAGTAATCCACCTGCTTATCTGCACCGATATCCAATGTACGAATAATTACCTTTTTACCACCCATGGTTTCCACTACTTTTTTATAAGCCAGGAACTGTTCTTCTTCGGTAGGATATGTTTCTGATTCCAGATAAAGGAATTCGCTTCGGAACAGACCGATACCGCCGGCATCGTTTGTCAGAACAGCACCTAAATCGTTGGGATTTCCAATGTTGGCAAATAAATTGATTTTCTGCCCGGATTTTGTTACATTTTCTTTTCCTTTTAAAGTGAGAAGAAGATTTTTCTGTTCTTCATCAGCAGCCTTTTTCTTTTCGTATTCTGCTAAAAGATCTGCATCCGGATCTACAAGAAATTTCCCTGTGTATCCATCTACAATACCGATTTTACCATTCCAGTCTTTGCTGATTTCTACATTAACCAGAGCCGGAATGCCCATGGTTCTGGCAAGAATCGCAGTATGGGAATTGGCAGAACCCAGCCTTGTGACAAAGGCCAGCAGCTTTGTTTTGTCCATCTGGACTGTTTCACTTGGGGCAAGGTCTTCCGCAACAACGATGACCGGTTCATCACCGATATCATTGTTATCGCTGCCACCGCACAAAACTGTAATAACCCGTTCTGTGATATCTTTTACATCTGCAGAACGTGCTTTGAAATAGTCATCGTCCATATTGGCAAACATTTCTGCGAAGTTATCACCGGTAACTGCAGCAGCATACTCTGCGTTTGTTTCCTGGGTAGTAATGATATTATGGATAGATTCGTTATAATCATCATCCTCCAGCATCATTGCGTGTACGTTAAAGATTTCCGCATTTGCTTCCCCAACTTCTGCAAGAGCTTTTTCGTACAAATCTTCCAACTGGGAAATAGCAGCTATTTTGGCAGCTTCATAACGTTCTATTTCCGCAGAGGTATCGGACACTTTTGTACGGATTACCTGATTTTCGGTTTTTTCTAGAAATTTGATTTTTCCAATAGCAATGCCATTAAAAATCTTTTTGCCGGTTCTTTCTTCCATGACAACCTCCGGAATTATAAGTTCGCTTTGAAAAATTCTTCCATCTTTGCAGCAACGGTTTCTTCATCAGCACCTTCAATAGAAACAGTAACAGTGTCACCCTGTTTTACACCAAGTGCCATGAGAGCCATTAATTTTTTCGCTTCTGCACTTTTACCATCTTTGGTAATGGTGATAACAGATTCATACTGTTTTGCCTCTTTGGCAAGATTGCCTGCCGGTCTTGCGTGGATACCTACTGGATCTGTGATTGTGTACTCAAATGATTTCATGTTTTTATTCTCCTTTTTCGTTTTTTATTTGTTTGTTCCTTTTACTATTCTGTGATTTAGTTATTTTGTAGTTCTTCTATTTTGTGATTTCATTATACTACAGTTTTTGAATTATAATGTTATGCAATTTTGTTATTCTGTAATAGTGTAGAGAGCAACTTCATCAATCTCACGATTGGTGCCGACAATAACATCTTTTCCATCTTTATTTACGAAGTGAAGCGCATTGGCACAACCGGTATTTTGATCGATCATTTCTGTTTTATAGGTTCCGGCTTCTTCATCCCATGTAATGGCGATAGTGTTCTTGGTTCCTTTTCTCCAGCCAACGATCCATGTGTTCTTTCCAAGCATTTCGCATGCCCAGGTGGCATGGATCATTTCTGTTTCGGATTCCGGACGGTCATATTTCCATTGAGGAATATAATTTCCGTGTTCATCCAAATGATAAATGGTAAGAGATGCACCATGGAATGGACTGATACATCCCAGTTCTAATTGACCATCGTTGTCAAAATCAATCAGGACAGAATCACTGGATGGAATGGAGCTGATCTGTGTGACTTCCCATTCTGCACCAAGGACAGACGGGGGATCGAACAGGAAAGTGCCTTCTTCACAGGCAATTAAGGCTGCGTCATGTCCGCCATGCTTTATGAGAGAATACCCGTGGTTTTTCAGTAAACCATCCTTGATCAGAGTAAGCGGAAGCGGATGCTCCTCATCAAAACCGGATAAATCGGATGGGAGAACAGCACCGAAGCATGCACCTTTGAAACGCCAGTCGTTTTTGTATTCGTGGCCTGTTTTTAAACAGCATACAATAAGATAGTTGATGCCACCACGGTTTAATATGCCGAATCGGTGTACAAACGGGGCTTTGCACAGAGTGCGGATTTCCCAGTTATCCTTGCCCTTTGGTGTGGCGATCACAATTCTGGCATCCAGAGAATCGTTGGGAGAGTAGAATTTGTGGGTGGCAAGAAACTGCCCGTCGGAGCCGGGAACCTGAGCCATCGTCATGACACCGCCCGGTTTGGTCCAGACGGTTTCCAGTTTTGTACCGTCTTCTGCAAAGAGATAACAGGGATCCTGTTTTTCGGCTGCTACGAGAAAGCAGTGTTCCCCTTTATAGCTCAGCTCTGCCAGGGCATAGCATTTATTTAAATTTGAAATAACTTTCTTTTCAACTTTCATAATAAGTTGCCTCCTGTGCTTTTTGTGTTATTGAAATCTGTATGGGAAGATGAAATCCGGAAATTACACTTGTTTATCTAAAATTGCGCTCATACTGCTGCATGCAAATTTAATATCTTCTTTCCAGCTTTCGTTACCCACATCCCACATTTCTGTTACATAACGTCTGATGCCAAGATCCCATGCCTTTGCAATGATGGATTCAAAATCTACATGGCCGGTAAGAAATGGGATTTCCCGGAATTTTCCCGGGACAGTTTCTTTTAAATGAAGTGCAAAAATATGATCTCTGCCGGTTTCCAGATCATCCAGTACACTTGTGCCATAGGTAACAGCAGCATTGGTAAGATTACCGGAATCCGGATACACTCCTAAATAAGGATTGTCTATCAGATTAACATATTTCATGGCTTTTTCTGTTGTGTTCATAAATTCGGTTTCCATGGTTTCAAAGCCCATGAGGATGCCTTTGGAAGCAGCCATGCGAGTTGCTCTCTTGAGATTCTCGCGGAAAAGCCGCTCACTTTCTTCACTGCCTTCTTCGTAATACACATCATATCCTGCCAGCTGAATGATGCGAATTCCGAGATCGTCTGCCAGATTTATTGCTTTTTCCATAATTTCCATGCTGCGCTCCCGAATAGCAGGATCGGAAGAACCGAAGGGATATTTGCGATGTCCGGAAAGACACATGCTTCGGATCGGGATGCCGACTTCCTTCATTGTTTTTACTAAATCCAGACGTTCCTTATCGGTCCATTCCAGGCGGGCCAGCTTGTCGTCTGTTTCGTCAATACTTATTTCCACAAAATCATAACCACATTCCCTGGCACATTCCAGTTTCTCTTTCCAGGACATGGATTTGGGCATTGCTTTCTCATAAAGACCAATTGAGTATGCTTTCATAGGATGTTTTCCTTTCGTATATTATTTTGTTTCTTCATTTTTACTATTATTTTGTTTTTTTCGTTTTTACTATTGTTTTGATTTTTGCTTTGCTTATTATTTTTAGCGGATAGAATCTCCTGGTGATATTTTAACACATTTCAGGAAATACTATACTAGCTTGTGCATAAGCAGTACGACATGCACCGCCATACGTTATGTTCGATAAAAACTCATAAAAATAAAAACGAACATTTAAAAGAACATTTACTCGAACATAACGAACAAAAAACAAACAACGATAAAAATCATAAAAAACTGTAAAACAAGTTTATATAAGTCATTATAATAGTAAAATCATACATTTTCAAGATGGTATATGATGTTTTTTATGTCATTTTATAAAATGGTACAATTTGCATAAAAAACATTTTCGGCAAAATGAACAAATAAAACGAACATAAAAAACAAAATATAATACATTACGAAAAAAATGTGAAAGAAATGGCTTAAATACGGGAGAAAGTGATAAACAGTCAATATGGTAAATACGCACAAAAAGGAATATAAATCAAGCTACAAATGATATAACGCACATAAAACCGAACAAAAATAGACTTGAAAAAAGGAAAATATGTGAGATATAGTAAATGCAGAAATATTTATGTTCAAAAACAAAATTGTTTATGTTCAATAATAGAAATGTTTGTGTTCAAGATTATGACCGAAACAAGAATGTTTGAGAACAAATAAAGAAAGGGAGGTAAATTCTATGAGTAAAGTTTCAGAAATGACCAGGGAAAGCTGGATTATGAGCACGTTCCCGGAATGGGGCACCTGGTTGGTTGAAGACATTGAAAATGAAGTCGTTCAGCCTGGAAACGTAGCAATGTGGTGGCTGGGCTGTACAGGTATCTGGATGAAAACACCGGGCGGCGCAAACATCACAATTGATTTATGGTGTGGTAATGGAAAGAGAACCCATGGAGATGGGAAAATGAAAGTCGGACATCAGATGGCTAATATGTGTGGTGGACGCGCTATGCAGCCGAATCTTCGAAATGTACCATTTGTTATTGACCCATTTGCCTTTAAACAGGTTGATGCAGTGCTGGCTACCCATTATCATCAGGATCATATGTCGGCTGAATGGGCTGCACATGTTATCCAGAGTGGCATGACAACAACAGATGAAAACGGAAAAGAGATTCCGGTTCCGTTTATTGGACCAAAGAAATCGGTAGAGACCTGGGTGAAATGGGGAGTACCGGAAGAACGTTGTGTAACTGTTAAACCTGGTGATACGATAAAGCTGAAAGATATCGAAATCGTTTGTCTGGACAGTTTCGACCGTACCTGTATCGTTACAACAGATTCAACCGGCCCGGATCGTGAAGAGCTTACCGGCGTATGTCCTACCGATATGGACGAAAAAGCAGTAAACTATCTGATCAAAACACCGGGTGGCAATATTTATCATTCAGGAGATTCCCATTTCTCCATCTATTTTGCAAAACATGGTAAAGATTATGATATTGATGTAGCCTTTGGATCTTTCGGCGAGAATCCGATTGGTATGCAGGATAAAATGACATCTACGGATATTCTTCGTATGGCTGAAAATCTTCAGTGCAAAGTAGTAGTTCCGATTCACTGGGATGTCTGGACGAATTTCCAGGCAGACTGCGAAGAGATCAAACTTCTTTATGATTTCAAAAAGGATCGTAATGAATATAAATTCCATCCGTTCTTCTGGCAGGTCGGTGGAAAATATGTATATCCACAGGATAAGGATAAGATTTATTATCACCACAGAAGAGGTTTTGAAGACTGCTTTGAAGCACCTCAGAACATTCCTTACAGATCCTGTTTATAATTTGACGAAGAGACGCTTTTGGAAAATAAATTAGGAGGCAGAGAAAATGGCATCTGTTTTACAGACAATTGTGGAGAAAAAACACTATCGTTTTATTGATGGCGAAGGGGTTACGTGGCAGGAAGCTGTCCGTCTCAGCGCAGAGTCTTTAGTAGAAGATGGAAGTGTAGATGCGGAATACTACAAACAGATCGTTGCGTGCATCGAAAAATACGGACCCTATGTCGTTTTTGACCATAATGTAGCTATGCCGCATACAACGGAGAATGCGACCGGTGCATATAAGACCGGCGTTGGATTCATGGTATCGGAAAAAATGATTGATTTTGGCGTGGATGAAGACGGAGAGAAAAAAGAAGCTAATCTTTTCTTCACCTTATCTTCAACCAATCCGGATGAGCATATGAATAACATCCAGCAGTTATCTGCCATCTTTATGAATGATGATCTGCTGGATGCCCTGGCTGCTGCCAGAACACCCGAAGATATTTTGGAAGCTGAGAAGAAATATCCTTGTGAAGAGGATTTTTAGGATTTTTTAACATGAAACAAGCAAGAATTCTCCCACCTCTATAGGTGGTGAGATGAATTGCAAAAAATCTGTTCAAAAAAGAAAAAGAACATTTGTT
>JBJENT010000172.1:0-10897 GCA_051880335.1 Lachnospiraceae bacterium | reverse complement strand
TTGGAAAAAAGGAAAACTAATCCCCATTTATCAAGAAAAAGAAACTTTCAGTTTGGACCTTTGTTAAGGGTACTGAATTTAACAAGAAATAATGCATTTAGTGGGGGTGTTCAGATGAACACCCCTTTGAACACCCCTAATGGTACAATCGTTATGATTGTATCATTTTTATTGTCCTAACGAATCCCTGTCCCTGCGGATACTATCCGGACACTAACTTCAGCAACCATATAGCTACTCAAATTGCATGATTGCAGGAGGAAATTTCGAAATTCATTTTAGAGCAGGTGGTTTCTGAATACAAACAAAAAGATATTACGAAACCCGGAAAAGAAGAATGTGAGAGCACAAGGATATTAATTATAATATCTGCCTTTTGCTATGAAAAACATGACTTTACGAAAAGTAAAAAATATTTATAATAATAAGAAAAAGATATCAAAACTTTATTAATAAAACCACAAAGTAGGATGCCTTATTGGCATTGAGGAGGAGCATTATGGAAATGAAAATAGGTTTTATCGGTTGCGGCAACATGGGAGGAGCCATGATGCAGGGCATTCTGGATTCCGGCAAATGTAAAAAAGAAGATATGATGACTTCGGACAAGTCACAGGCAGCGCTGCAGGCGAAAAAGGATACCCTGGGAATACAGGTGACCACAGACAATAAAGAAGTGGCCGCATTTGCAGATGTACTTTTTCTGGCAGTAAAGCCACAGTTTTATGAGGCAGTGATTCAGGAAATAAAAGATGTGGTTACAGAAAAACAGATCATCGTTACCATTGCACCGGGAAAGACGCTGGCATGGATTTCCGGACAGTTTGGAAAAGATTTAAAGATCATTCGTACCATGCCCAATACACCGGCCATGGTAAAGGCAGGTATGATGGGTATGTGCCCCAATGAACTGGTAACCGGGGATGAAGTCCGTATGATCCGGGATATCTGTGAAGGCTTTTCTGAGACAGAAATCATCACAGAAAATCTGATGGATGTGGTTACCGCAGTAAGTGGAAGTTCACCTGCTTATGTATTTATGTTTATTGAAGCCATGGCAGATGCCGCTGTTGCAGGGGGAATGCCAAGGGACAAGGCATATAAATTTGCAGCACAGGCAGTGATGGGCAGTGCCAGGATGGTACTGGAAACCGGAAAGCATCCCGGGGAATTGAAAGATATGGTATGCTCGCCGGCCGGCACTACGATTCAGGCTGTACGTGTCCTGGAGGAAAAAGGAATGCGCAGTGCAGTCTTTGAAGCCATGATGAAATGCCTGGACATTTCCAGAAACATGTAAAGAGATATCAGGAATCGGAGGCATTTCTTTCCAAAGACGCCTGGGTATGTCGGAAAAGAAAACCATTATCTTCATGTAAAACATCACCATCCGTGCATTCTCCCAGAAACAGGGTATGTGTGCCCAGATCTGTGGTACTGATGATCTGGCAGATAAAATAGGCATTTGCCTGTTTCTTTAAATAGGGAATACCATCCGGTGTGAGGGCATAAGGATAATCATTACAGTCTGTACGGAATTTCTCTTTTTTACGGTCTTTCCGGTCAGCAAAATAGTCAAACAAAGCAGTATTAGCACGTGTTGAGAGCACGCTGATTACTGCTTTTTTACTTTCTGTCAGAAGTTCACAGGTATGAGATTCCTTTGCCAGGGAAAAACAGATACGATAAGGAGAATAAGTGATCAGGGATAAAGAACCTGTGATACTGGCATCGGTTTCCCCGCCAAGGCGTGTAGCTACAAGATATAAACCACTGGATAATTTTGTAAAGGTCAATTCATTCATAGTGACTTCCTCGCTTGATTTTTGAAATACATGGAAATAAGTCTTCTTTTTATGTATTAGTGTTGGAAATGTTGATTCGTTTTATACATTTTTCATGGAAAAAAATACAGATTTCCCATATAAGAAATGCGATTATTCGATGACAGAAAACCATTTTTGTAATAAAATGAAATGGCGTATAACATTTTAGTGGGAGAAGAAAGTGGATACACAAAAGAACATTATAATTACAGAAGTAAAAACGAGAAAGCAGAGAAGACAATTTGCGTCTTTTCACGCAGATATGTATCGAGATGTTCCGGAGGCGATTCCGGATCTGGTACAGGATGAATATGAGAATTTTATTCCGGAAAAAAATCCGGCCTATGATTTCTGTGAAACCGTACAATATCTGGCCTATTACGAGGGGAATAGCAGGCCGGTTGGAAGAATCGCCGGAATCATCAATAAAGCGGCAAATGAAAAGTGGGAGCGAAGCAGAGTCAGGTTTTCCCGTGCAGACTTTGTGGATGACGAAGCAGTTTCTGATGCTTTGTTTAAAGCAGTGGAAAAATGGGGAAAAGAAAAGGGAATGAATCAGATTCAGGGTCCCATCGGATTTTGTGATATGGATCAGGAAGGCATGTTAATTGAGGGGTTTGACAGACATGGCATGATGATCACCATTTACAATGCTCCCTATTATGTGGACCACATGGTAAAAATGGGCTTCGAAAAAAGTGTGGACTGGTACGAATTCCTGATCCGGATACCGGACCAGACAAATGAAAAGATGGAAAGACTCAGCAGTCTGGTTCTTAACAAGTTTCATTTGTCTCTGATTGAACCCAAAAAGAAGAGTGAACTGAAGACATATATCGGGGATATTTTCAGACTGATTAATGTATCCTATGAACATCTATATGGGACGGTAGAATTACCGCCTGCTCTGGTGCATAAATACGTACAGCAGTTTATTACTTTGGTGAATCCCAGGTTTGTAAAACTGATTTATGACGGGGATGGGGAAATCGCCGGATTTGGTCTGGCACTACCCAGCATGAATAAGGCTTTGAAAAAGCATCATGGCAGGCTGATGCCCTTTGGATGGATTGATATACTGCGGGCACCTTATACAGAAAAAGATGTGCTGGATCTGTATCTGGTGGGAGTGATGCCAAAATGGAAGGATAAAGGCCTGCCGGCAGTTCTGATCGATTCCATGACAAAGTCTGCCCGGGAAACCGGTATGAAATATGCGGAAACCGGACCTGAACTGGAAACCAACAAACAGGTTCAGGCAATGTGGAAATACTTCGATGTGGAGCAGCATAAGAAAAGAAGATGCTGGATAAAGGACATATAGCATAATAGATATAAGCCATGAAAGATATATATAAAAGGATTTATAGAATGAAATGAAGAAAAAGTATCATAGACATTTAACAAAGGCACAAAATATCGCAATCAGCTTTCTGCTTATCATTCTGGCAGGGGCATTTTTACTGATGCTGCCTATATCCTCCAAAAGCGGACAATGGACAGACCCCCTGACTGCACTTTTTACAGCGACCAGTGCATCCTGCGTAACAGGGCTTGTGGTAGTGGATACCTACACCCATTGGTCTTTGTTTGGGCAGATCTGTATTCTGATCATGATAGAAATCGGAGGCTTAGGTGTCATTACCATGGGAACGCTGGTGGCCATGGCATTTAAGAGAAACATTACATTGAAGTCCAGAAATCTTCTTCAGGAGTCTGTAAACAGCCTGCAGATTGGCGGAGTCGTCAGACTGATTCGGATGGTTATAAAAGGGACACTTCTTCTGGAAGCAGCCGGAGCATTGGTTATGATGGTGTATTTTATTCCGCTGCTTGGTGTGGGAAGAGGAATCTATTACAGTATTTTCCATGCTATTTCAGCGTTTTGTAATGCCGGATTTGATCTGATGGGATATCAGGAGGAATATATCTCCTTTGTGAACCAGGTAGATGTGCCATGGATAAACATACCACTTATGCTTTTGATTGTGATTGGAGGCATCGGCTTTCTGGTTTGGGAGGATATCTGTGAAAAGAAGTGGAATATTCGGAAATACAATTTCCATACAAAACTCGTACTTACCACAACGTTTATATTGATTTTTGGCGGTGCAGCATTGTTTTATCTGTTTGAGCATCAAAGACTTTTTGCAGATTTTTCTCTGGCAGGAAAAATCTATGCTTCTTTCTTTAGTGCCATTACCCCCAGAACAGCAGGCTTTAATACAGTGGATCTGACAAAGCTGTCTGAAAACAGCTGGATGCTTACCATCATTTTGATGTTTATCGGAGGAAGCCCCGGTTCTACTGCAGGCGGTATCAAGACAACTACCATTGCAGTGGTGCTGATTTTCATGATATCCAATCTGAGGCAAAAAAGAGGTGCCAATGTGTTTGGCAGATGCATCAGTGATGAGACGGTAAAGAAGGCTCTTACTGTATTTATGCTGAATCTGACGCTGGCACTTACCGCTGCTATGATCATATGCGGTTTACAGGATTTTTCTATGAAAGATGTATTTTTTGAAGTATTCTCCGCTGGTGCTACAGTTGGTATGACTACAGGAATTACCAGAGAATTGTGTGTAGCGGCAAGATGGGTAATTATACTTTTGATGTACACCGGAAGGGTGGGAAGTATGACCTTCGCCCTGATCTTCTCGGAAGGAAGACCGGAACCGAAGATCAAACTTCCGGAAGTAGATGTGCCGATAGGGTAAAAGCACAGAAATATTATTATTATGAAAGAAAAAGGTGAAAAATATGAAATCAATTTTAATTATCGGAATGGGGAAATTTGGACATCATTTGTGTGAAAATCTTCTCCGCTTGGGAAATGAAGTCATGATCGTGGATGAAAGAGGGGATGGATGGGAAGATCTGCTGCCTCTTGTTACCAGCGCCAAAATCGCAGACTGTACTAATGCGGATGTGTTAAAAAGTCTTGGAGTCAGAAACTTTGATATCTGTTTTGTCTGTATCGGTAGCAATTTCCAGAGTTCTCTGGAGATTACCAGTATGCTGAAAGAAATGGGTGCCAAATATGTGGTAAGCAAAACCAATCGTGATATCCATGCCAAGTTTTTGCTTCGTAACGGAGCAGATGAAGTTATTTATCCGGACAGAGATATTGCAGAAAAAGTGGCAGTAAGATTCAGTGCAAATCATGTATTTGATTATATTGAATTGACCCCGGAATATTCCATTTATGAAATCCCTACTTTTGCACAGTGGGTTGGAAAAACCATCAAGGATGTGGATTTCCGTGCCAAATATCATGTCAGCATTTTAGGAACTAAGGTAGATGGAGAAACCAATCTGCTTCCTATGGCATCCCATGTCTTTGACGAAAAAGAACATCTGATGGTGATTGGGACCAATTCCGACGTGGAAAAGCTTCTGAAAAAGTATAAGGCATGAAATGCAGAGACGGAAAAACGTAAGTAAAAAGATGAAAATAATATGCGGAAATAAAGAGAATAAAGTGAAAACATATAAAAGGTTTGGAGATAAGGATGAGTGAGCAGATTCGTCTGAATAAGTATTTGGCGTCCTGCGGAATATGTTCCAGAAGAGATGCGGATAAATTGATCGAAAGCGGAAGAGTTCTTGTAAACGGTAAGACTGCCTGTATGGGACAGTCGGTTTTTGACACAGATGTCATAAAAGTGAATGGTAAGCCGGTACAGGGAGCGCAGAAAAAAGCGGTTCTGGCATATTACAAGCCGGTAGGAATCACGTGTTCGGAAAGAGACCCTCATGCAGAAAAACTGATCACAGATAGAATAAAATATCCGGTTCGATTAACTTATGCCGGACGACTGGATAAGGAATCCGAAGGTCTGATGATCATGACCAACGATGGAGATCTGATCGATCAAATGATGCGGGGAGCCAATCTCCATGAAAAGGAATATGTGGTCAAACTAAACAAAGAGATTACGGATGATTTTATCACCGCCATGGAAAAGGGTGTGTTTTTAAAAGACCTGAATGTGGCCACAAGACCATGCAGGGTGTCCAAAGAGGGAAAATATACATTTCATATTATTCTGACTCAGGGGCTGAACAGACAGATCAGAAGAATGTGTAAAGCCCTCGGATATCAGGTGGTGAAACTGAAAAGAATCCGTATTATGAATATCGAACTGGGCGAGCTGCGGCCGGATGGTTATCGGGAACTTACTGCCCAGGAAGAACAGAAGCTACGGGAATTATGCAATTGTTCAAAACAATAACAGGGGAATGGGAGACTTAAACAGAGATGGCAGAGATTCAGAAACAGCAAAGAATGCGGGAACTGGTTGATCTTTTACAGCAGGCATCCAAAGCCTATTATGCAGAAGACAGAGAGATTATCAGCAATTTTGAATACGACAGATTATATGATGAACTGGAACAACTGGAGAAAGAGACCGGTGTAGTACTGGCAGGTTCCCCTACCGTAACCGTAGGATATGAATCCGTGGATGAACTGCCTAAGGAAGCTCATGAAAAGCCTATGCTGTCTTTGGGAAAAACCAAGGACCGGCAGGAACTGCAGAGCTGGCTTCAGGGGAAAGAAGCGCTTCTCAGCTGGAAACTGGATGGACTTACCGTGGTGCTGACGTACCGGGATGGACAGCTGGCAAAGGCAGTTACCCGTGGAAACGGGGAAGTGGGAGAAGTCATAACAGCCAATGCCAGGGTGTTTAAAAACATTCCGTTACAGATTTCCTATACAGGAGAACTGATTTTACGTGGGGAAGCGGTAATCAGTTATCCGGATTTTGAAAAGGTAAATGAACAGATCGAAGATGTGGATGCAAAATATAAAAATCCCAGAAATCTATGCAGCGGTTCTGTGAGACAGCTGAATAATAAAATTACAGCGGAAAGAAATGTCCGTTTTTATGCATTTGCCCTGGTAAAAGCAGATGGCGTTGACTTTCAAAACAGCAGGGAGCAGCAGTTTTTGTTTTTAAAACAGCAGGGATTTGATGTAGTGGAATACAAAAGGGTAACAGAAGAAAACCTGCAGGATACCATTTCCTATTTTGAAGAAAAGATCAAATCCTTTGAAATTCCATCGGATGGACTGGTTCTTACGTATGATGATATTGCATATGGAGATTCTCTGGGGACGACAGCAAAATTCCCCCGGAATGCCATTGCTTTTAAATGGCAGGATGAAATCCGGGAAACCACGTTACTGGAAATGGAATGGAGTCCCAGTAGGACAGGTCTGATCAATCCGGTGGCTATTTTCGAACCGGTAGAGCTGGAAGGTACTACTGTAAGCAGAGCATCGGTTCATAACGTAAGCATTTTACGTAGCCTGAAACTGGGAATCGGCGATAAGATCACGGTGTATAAAGCGAACATGATCATTCCTCAGATTGCAGACAATCTGACCGGAAGCGATACCGTGGAAATACCTGCATGCTGTCCGGCCTGCGGCGGAAAAACAGAAATCAGGCAGGTGAAGGAGGGCGCTTCGTTATATTGTACCAATCCTCTCTGTGCAGCAAAGAAAATCAAATCTTTCGCCCATTTTGTAGGGCGGGATGCTATGAATATTGAGGGACTTTCCGAAGCAACACTGGAAAAGTTCATTGGGAAAGGATTTATTCATACCTATACGGATATCTATCATCTGGATCGTTTTCAAAGTGAAATTGTGGAGATGGAAGGATTTGGAGAAAAATCCTATCAAAAACTGATCAGCAGTATCGAAAAGTCCAGAAATACCACACTGCCAAGACTGCTCTATAGTCTGGGAATTGCCAATGTGGGGTTATCCGGTGCAAAGCTTTTATGTAAGCATTATCAGGATGACCTGGAAAAGCTGCTGAGCGCAGACGCCGCCCAGCTGTCCCAGATAAACGGAGTAGGCGATGTAATAGCAGGAGCTTTCTGCAGCTTTTTTGCAGAAGAGAGCAACCGAAGGTTATTGGAGGATCTGAGAAAAGAACTCCGGCTGGAGAGTGCCCCTGCATCAGTGGAAGGTGGCCGGTCTTTGGAGGGTATGACCTTTGTCATAACCGGAAGTCTGGAGCACTATGAAAACAGGAATGCCCTGAAGGATGTGATTGAAGTAGCAGGGGGGAAAGTCACAGGAAGCGTAACAAAGAAAACAACAGCCCTGATCAATAATGACATTACTTCTTCTTCGTCCAAGAACAAAACCGCAAAAGAGCTGGATATCCCGATTATTACGGAAGAAGAATTTATGGCACAGTATTTATAGTATTTAAACAGCAGTACTGACAGAATTCAGAAAGCAGAATTTATAGGGCAGTATTGACAGGCACTATTGGTGTTTTATGGAAATTGTTGTATAATAAAAAGAGATATACGTTGGAAGGATAATGAAAAATGCCGATTAGAATACAAAATGATTTACCAGCTAAGGAAATTCTGGAAAATGAAAATATATTTGTCATGGATGAAAGACGTGCCACAATGCAGTCCATCCGACCATTGCAGGTGTGTATTTTAAATCTGATGCCAATCAAACAGGATACCGAGCTCCAGATACTGAGGGCGTTTTCCAATACTCCTCTTCAGGTAGACGTGACATTTCTTACGGTAAAAAGCCATCGTTCCCAGAATACTTCAGCCAACCATCTGAATTCTTTTTATGTAACTATGGATGAGGTAAAAGATAAGACCTTTGATGGAATGATCATAACAGGTGCACCTTTAGAAGAAATCGCTTTTGAAGAAGTGGATTACTGGGATGAATTATGTGAAATCATGGATTGGACAAAGACCCATGTCACCAGTACCCTTCATATATGCTGGGGGTCCCAGGCTGCACTGTATCATCATTACGGACTTCAGAAAAGGGCCCTGCCTGAAAAACTTTTCGGAGTATACTGCCATAAAGTGTCCAACCGGAAAGTGCCTCTTGTGAGGGGGTTTGATGATTATTTCTATGCACCTCACAGCCGCCATACGGAAACACCGGCAGAGGAAATTAAAGCCTGCAAAAAGCTGAAAGTATTGGCAGATTCGGACGAAGCAGGAGTATTTCTGGCTATTTCCAGAGACGGAAGGCAGATTTTTGTACAGGGTCATCCGGAGTATGACAGACTGACACTTCACAACGAGTATGTGAGAGACTTGAATAAGGGATTGAAAATACACGTGCCTTTCAATTATTATCCGGAAAATGACTGCACCAGAAAACCTATGCTACAGTGGAGAAGCCACTGTAATATCTTATACAGTAACTGGCTGAATTATTATGTATATCAGAACACTCCATATCTTTTAAATGAAATCGGATTTAAAACCATGGAAGAATGTACGATTCCGGATGATGATGTGGAATAGAGAAGTGGGCCGGAAAAGCAGATGATGAACACGATTAGAGAAATAAAACGATAAGTGATAAGAGGGGAGAATGCATTAGATGAAATTCAACAAAGATATGTTGGAGAAAAAATGGGTTGCCTATTCTATTGCAACCTGTTCGGCAGTATTATTGTATTTCTTATTGCTTCATATTCCTACATTATTTCACATGTTAGGGACCATATTTTCCTATTTTTTTCCTGTATTACTGGGTGTGGTCATGGCAATGATCCTGAATCCGCTTATGATGTTCTTTGAAAGAACCATATTAAAAAAGATCAAGAATCATAAGCTGACAAGAGCAGTTGCTGTGGTTTTCACTATGATTACAGTCTTTTTGTTAATGACTCTTTTGCTGCTGGCATTTATCCCACAGCTCGTTGATAGTATTACCAGCTTTTTCAATCAATGGGATGTATACGAAAAATCACTGGATGAAATGATCAGAAATGTGACAAGACAGGCAAGGAGTCTGCATCTTGATATTTCCGGATTTCAGGAAATCAGTGATAAGGTTATTGCGATGATTACAAAATATGCCCAGGAGAACATGGACAGTATTGTAGACACATCCTATAACGTTGGAATGAGTATCGTAAATATTGTACTTGGTCTTATTCTTGCTATATATTTTCTGTTTGATAAAGAACGTCTGAAAAACAGTGCAAAACGATTACATAGAGCACTTTTTCCACGCAGAATATATCAGGAAACATATGATTTCTTCAAACGGTGCTATCAGATTCTCATCCGCTATGTGGGAGGGGATCTGCTGGATGCATTTATTGTTTCCATCATTAATTTCATTTTCATGACAATCCTTGGAATGCCATATTCACTACTGATTTCCTTCTTTGTGGGAATCACAAATCTGTGTCCTACGTTTGGGCCGATCGTTGGCGGGCTTCTGGGCGCGTTTATACTGGTTCTGGATAATCCCTGGTATGCGCTCTGGTTTTTGATATTTACGCTGATTTTGCAGACTTTAGACGGATATGTTATTAAACCTAAATTATTTGGGGATACATTCGGTGTTCCTTCCGTATGGATTCTGGTTATGATTATTGTGGGTGGACGTATTTTCGGATTCTGGGGAATTATGCTGGCGATTCCATTTACTGCAATGTTTGCATATGTGTTTGAAACATTTTTAAGAAAATTAATCGATAAAAGAAACGAAGAAAAACTGGCAGAAGGTAAATGACAGAAAGATAATAACTGAGGGATGATAGCAGAAAAGTGTCATGTGATGCTGTATGATGAACAGGAGGAACAGCGTGCAGGATTATAACAGACGAAATGATGATCTGAATAGAAACGAACAGCAGTATCTGATGGGGTATACGATTGTTTCACTTTTGCTGATTATTGCAGTACTGGTAACCGGAAGAGGCAGTGGATGGATCGTTTTGATCATCTGCGCTTTTGCGGTAGAATGTTTTATTTGCTGGCAAAATAAGCGAATAAAGATGCAGAAGAAAATGATGGAAGACGAAATGCAGCAGATGGAAAAGGCGGAGTATCTGAAGGATTCTTTTATGGCGAACCTTTCCCATGAGATCAGGACTCCCTTAAATGCTATCTGCGGTATGAGTGAGATGCTGATAGCAGAAGGCCATACCGGTAAGACCGGAGAGGCTCTTTATAATATCCTGACATCCGGGCGAAGACTGGAAGGCATCGTCAGTGACGTGCTGGATTATTCCAATCTCCAGATCGGGAAACTGAAA
>JBJENT010000171.1:0-10941 GCA_051880335.1 Lachnospiraceae bacterium | reverse complement strand
ATAAATCAGCATTTTCCTCTCGCAAAGGCTAACGCACGTTAACTACAATATTACTATAGTTAAAGTGCGCTAGACTGTCAATACTCAGCTATTATTCATAATCATTTTAATGTATCGATTCCAATCGGATTGTGTTTGTATTTCCGGATTTTCCATTGATCTGTCCTCCGGTAAGTACAACATTATCTCCCGGTTTTAATGAAAAAATCTTTTTAGCACTTTGCGTCGCATGATAAAACATGACATCTACCGATTCAAATTCATCGCTTAAAACAGGGGTTACTCCCCAACTCAGATTCAGTTTTCTCCAAACCTTTTCCGATGTGGTCATACCTATGATATTCATTGGCGGCCTGAAACGACTGACCATCCGTGCTGTGATACCGGAAATGGAATTGATGACAATACCCTTTGCTTTTGTATCAATTGCCATGGCACAGGTGGCATGGGATACCGCATCGATATTACTCTTGATCTCATATTCCGTAGAAGAAAAGCGCTTTTTATAATCAATATTTTTCTCCGTATACTCTGCTATCTCTGCCATATGTTTTACTGCCAAAACAGGATACTTCCCAGCCGCTGTTTCCCCGGACAGCATCACAGCAGAGGACCCATCATAAACCGCATTGGCCACGTCGGATATTTCTGCCCTTGTGGGACGCGGGTTCTGAATCATGGACTCCAGCATCTCCGTTGCGGTAATTACTCTTTTCCCAAGCAGTCTACATTTTTTAATTAAATATTTCTGTATCGCCGGGACTTCAACAAAGGGAATTTCAACACCCAGATCACCTCTTGCTACCATAATCCCATCTGCGATTTCACATATAGACTCAATATTGTCCACACCTGCACGATTTTCTATTTTGGCAATAATGTCGATATCCTTTCCTCCATTTTCGTCCAGGAAATCTCTTACTTTTTTTATATCGTCCTTATTGGAAACAAAAGATGCCGCAATAAAGTCAACATCATTCTTGATTCCCAGCAAAATATCCTCCTTATCCTGCTTACTGAGATAATCTCCTTTCATTACATGATTCGGGAAATTCATGCTTTTCCGATCGGACATTTCTCCGCCAATGACTACCTTGCAGACAACATCATTCCCCCGGATTTCTTTTACTTCAAAAATAAGAAGCCCGTTATTTACCAAAATTTTGTCGGATACATTTACTTCATGAATCAAATTTTTATAATTTACAGATACTCTTTCCTGGGTTCCCTCACATTCATCTACGGTAAAAGAAAAAGAATCTCCATCCTTCAGCATAATCTTATGCTTCTGAAATGTTTTGATCCGATATTCCGGACCCTTTGTATCCAGCATCATTGCAATGGGAAGTTTTAATTCTTTTCTCACTTTTTTTACTAAATCCATTCTTTTTTGCTGCTCCGCACTTGTACCATGGGAAAAGTTTAGTCTGACCACATCCATTCCTGCCAGGCACATCTGTTTTAAGACTTCTTCTGATTCACAAGCCGGACCAATCGTACAAACCACTTTAGTTTTCCTCATTTTCATTTCCTCCCGTTTCCAACACATTTTCCAGTCCATCCTCAAAAAAGGCGGTTTTCTTCTCTACCTTCTTATATTCCATAGCTTCTTTTTTATCTTTCTTATCAGGACCGTTTTCTGTCCACCAGCCCCAAACACAACCGCCAAGAACAATAGCGACAGCCATCACTTTAAAAATAATATCCTGCATTTCTTAATCCTCCATTTCTATTTTTTGCACGAAAACAAGACCTATGCATAAACATAGGCACAATCAGAAAAAAGAATTAAGCTTTTTGTCCATCCTTTTTATGAATGAATTGAATAATGGATTTTTGGCTGCGAGTTGTAGCCTTTTCCGACACCCAAACAATCCTGAATTGCACAAACGCAAACAAACATGTCTGCAGACATGCTATCAGGATCATTCTCAGGTTTTTTAAAGATATTACATGTTTAGAAACATATTTCAAAGAACGATCGGAAAATAAGTTCTGGGCTTTGGTGCCCAGACTCTCCTGATTATAAACAACTTCAGAAAATGTGCTGTTCTCTGCACATAAACTCATCTGTCCGTGTTCACCCACACCGGTGTAAACTTCATACCCATTTAAATCAGAGAAGTTTGCAAGAAAAGCAAAAAGTATCGCTACCACTGCCGCGAAAGATAATATACGCTTTGCTTTCATTTTGCCAACTCCTTTCTCATACCTCATGGCGGCATGCTCTCGCCACTCAAATCTACTATGTACTCATTTTACTTTTTCCTGACGTTGCATGGCAAGCCCCAGTAACAACAAAATCGGGAAAATAATCGCACACAGAATTCCAATATGAAGATCATTGTCAAACGCACTGGATATCATTCCCACATAGGTCGGTCCTCCGGAGCATCCCACATCTCCACCCAGGGCCAGAAGTGCAAACAGTGCGGTTCCCCCTCTTGGCATGGAAGCAGATGCCAGGGAAAAGCATCCGGGCCACATGATACCTACTGAAAAACCGCAAATTCCGCATCCAACCAGACCCAGTGCAGGATAAGGTGACAGGGAAATGATAAAATAGGAAACAAGGCAAAGGAATCCACAGGCGATCATACATTTTTTCAACGGTATCCGATCCCCAAACTTTCCATAAAGAGCTCTTGCAATACCCATCATAACAGCAAATAACATAGGGCCTGTCAGATCACCAATAGCTTTGCTGACTCCCAGTCCCTGTTCTGCAAAAGTAGATGCCCACTGACTTACTGCCTGCTCACAGGCACCGGCACAAATCATCAAAAGCATAAAGATCCAGAACATCTTAAGTTTACATAACTGTCCGATAGACATCCCTTTTTCCCCTTCTTCAATCAGGCTGGCAATGGGGACTCTGGTAAATGCGATCATATTGATGATTGGAACAATTGCCCAGAAAAAGGCAAGTATTTTCCAGTTGGAAATGCCAAATACAGCAAAAAATATAGTAGAAATCAGTACCACACTTACATGGCCCCAGCAATAAAAGGAGTGAAGCAGACTCATTGCAGTTTCTTTATTTGGTGTAGGACATGCTTCCATAACCGGACTCACCAGGACTTCCAGCAAACCTCCCCCTACAGCATATAGAACAACAGCAATCAATATTCCATAATATGGATCCGATAAAATACCCGGCATAACAGCCAGTGCAATCAGCCCCAGTGCTGATGTGGCATGCGCCAGTACCATGGATGCACGATATCCGATCCTGTCGATGAAAGAAACAGATATAATATCCACGCATAACTGTACACTGAAATTAATGGTTACCAATAATGTAATTTTAGAAAGTGGGATACCATAGCTGTCATGGAACATAACAAATAATAGTGGTACAAAGTTGTTCACGATTGCCTGTACAACATATCCCACAAAGCAGGCAACTACTGTTTTTTGATACTTTTGATTCATTTTTCTCCCCCGGTCTTCTTTTCCCATGAAAAAAAGCCTTCCACTGTCAGCCTGATTTCAGGTTGACAGCTTCGGACTTAAGTTTTTCAGTTATATATTATATATAACACACCTTTATGATAACTCAAAGTTATTTTTTAATTTTTCTATCCAGTCTCTTATCCGATACATTCTTTGATTACTCTATGGAAATTACCAAAAGCGATCTTGTCCATCTCTTCCCGGCTCATTCCCATTTTTTCAAAACAGGCAAACAGATTTCCTATTTTGGTACAGTCCTCCAGACCAATACAACCGGAATCATCTCCTGAGAATACATCAGGGTTATCAGGATCACCCAGAAATTCATAGAAATCAAATCCACAGCCTACATGATCAATTCCCATAAGATTGATCATACGGTCTGCATGCTGGGCAAATCTCTCCACGGTAGATTTTGAAATATCATCATCGATGAAATTTCGATAGGAATTCAATCCTACAACACCATTCAAATCACGAATTGCCCGAAGCTGATCATCGGTCAGATTTCGCGGTGCACCGCAGATAGCCTTGCAATTGGAATGGGATGCGATAATAGGCTTGGTGGATATTTTAGCAATATCCCAGAATCCCGCCTCATTCAAATGAGAGGTATCCACAATCATTCCCTTTTTCTGCATTTCTCTAACAACCTGTTTTCCCAGATCAGAAAGACCCTCTGTACTGCCTGTCACTGCGCCATGCCCCAGACTGTTGGATTCATTCCATGTCAGCATACCGTGACGTGCGCCGGCTTCATAATAGTCATCCAGTCTTGTAATATCATTCTGGATATAAGCCATGCCTTCGATACCGGTGAGTACATAAAACTCTCCGTCCTTTCTCGCCTGCATGATCTCTTCATAATTTTTTACACTTCGTATTGCTTTTGTTTCTGCGAGTTCATCCTTCACGCAGCGGAAAATGTCTCTGGTACGTGCCATATAATCTCTATCGTAAGGTGGATCTACCCACATTACAAAAATAGCACCCTCCACATTTCCTTTTTTCAATCGATCGATATGAAATTTCTGTATAACATCTGTTTCTCCGGCCAGACGTTTATTCGTTACATCTGCCCATATATCTGAATGTGCATCAAAATACATTTTTATGCCTTCCTTACAGTCCAAGTGCTATTGCTACGATGGTACCCATATAGTTACCGATTACATAACCTAATGTACCAATCAGCATGGCTGGTCCAACCAGAGCTGTCCATCCCTGAGAAATAGCCATACCGGCAGCAGTTGTAGGACCACCGATATTTGCATTGGATGCAATAATCGCATCTTCCAGGTTGAATTTAAACAGTTTTGCTGCAACAAAGCAGAACAGCATATTAACAATAACCATAATTGCTGTCAGAACCAGTAATAATGGGCTCTTTGTAATAACAGTATAAATATTTGCAGGAACACCGATTACAAACAGGAATAAATAAATCAGATATGTACCAACTTCCTGAGAACCATGCAGGGCTTCTACCTTTTCTGTTGCAAAAGTTGCTACGATAACAGAAAGTGTTGTAATCCATACATACTGGCTGCCAAGGAATCTTACTACAAAGTTCATGGCAACGTTTGTAATTTCAAATCCGCTGAACAGACCTGCAATCAATCTTGCTACAAATACAATTGCAACTGCATAAGCAACATTTAATGCAATATCTTTCAGGGAAATATCTTTTCTGCTCCAGAATGCTGCTGCCTGTGTCTGTGCTGCTTCTTTGGAGGCACCGGATTCAACTTCATCAATCAGTGGATGGCTGAATTTTGCACGGAAGAACTTGGAGCCGGCAAAAGCAATCAGTACAAAGAAATATGCAGCCATTAAAAGGTTATCTGCTACCGTAGCTGCTGCTGTAATATCTTCGCCTGCTGCATACTGGGATGCCATTGCTGCAAAGTTTACACCACCACCAATGTAAGAGCCTGTCATCATGGATGCTACTCTTGCCAGGTTTGTTGCATCTCCAAAAGGTCCTTTCAACAGGAAATATGCCAGGAATGCACCAACTGTTGTACCTGCTGCACCAATCAGGAAAATAGCAAGCATACGACCTGTCTCATTCCAGATTTTCTTTAAATTACACTGTAATAACAACATAGGAATTGCCATCGGAACAACAACGCCCCAGACAATATCGTCATAAAGAACACAGCTTGTAGGAATAATACCCACATTTGCCATTACCATAGCCAGAATCAGCGCAATGATGGCGCCTGAAATCTTGGAAGCCCACTGATACTTCTGCTCCAGCCAAATTGCTGCAAAAACACTGAGACACATAACCGCCAAAAGTCCCCAGGTATCATCTGCTGCGATTAACGATTCACGTCCTACTAAACTCATCCACAAATTACTAAACATCTCTTTTCCTCCCTCGATCCTAGATTTTAGTTTGCCTTGTAATATACAGGATGTATATATGAAAAAAGGTGCTTCGCCCAATGGCGAAACACCTTTGTTCCTAATGCGTATCATATCATTTCTTACTATATTTTGTCAATCACTTTGTTCACATGTATACAAAAGTACACTTTATGTAATTTTCCTTGATCCTATGATCTGGATTTCTCGTATTCATCCAGCACTTCTTCCAGAATATCACAGGCTGTTTCTACGGTTTTCAGGCAACGGTATTCCGGTTTGAAGGACTGTGCTTTGATATCTTTGCAAAGAGTGGAACCATATCTCATATTGAATTTTCGAATCAGATTCGTTCCAACTGCTTTAATGTCTGTACTTTCATGTGCCTTTGCTTCTACATATTTCATGGATAAAATGCTGGCTGCTGCCAAAACTGCACCACAGGTATTTCCACACTGAATACCGGCACCGTATGCTGCCACCAGAATCATATCCCTGTCATGCAGCCCTAAATCATAATACTCATTACCTGCCCTCAAAATCGTTTCTGCACAGTTATAATTCTGCTCAAAATAGTATTTTCCGATAATATCTTTTAACATCTGTATTTTCCTCTCCATTTCTGTTTGGGCAGAATATCACTGCTTCTGTCCAAAGAGAACATCACTGCTGTATTTTAAGATACATTCTCTCATCAGGCCAAGTGCACTGGCTACGGATGATTCTCTGATCTTGGTACGGTTTCCTTTGAAATGATACTCTTTTACCGTCATGGTACCGCATACCTGGCAGGCAATATAAACAAGGCCCACCGGTTTTTCCTCCGTTCCTCCATCCGGACCGGCAATACCGGTAATCGCCACTGTCACATCTGCTTTCGTAAACAGAGCAGCACCTTTTGCCATTTCTTTGGCAACCACTTCACTTACTGCACCATATTTGTCCAGAGAGGATTTCTTTACCCCTACCAATTTTTTCTTAGCCTTATTGGAATAGGTTACATATCCGGATTTAAAGATCTCCGATGCTCCCGGTACATCCACCAGTCTGGAAGACAACATACCACCGGTGCAGGATTCTACTGTGGTCACCGTCAGATGATTGGCTGCCAACAGATCTACCACTGCCTTTTCTAGGGTAATATTTTCGTCTGTGGTATAGATATTGCTGCCAAAACGATTCTTCAGCTCCTTCACCATAGGTTTTACAAGCTTTTTCGCTTCCTTTTCATTTTCTGCTTTTGCTGTTACACGGAGATGCACTTCATTGGTTTTTGCATAGGTAGCAATGGTCGGATTGGTCTGCTCATCGATCATATCCCGGATCATGGTCTCTGCAATACTCTCCCCTACTCCGCATACCTTTACCGTTTTGGAATAGATGATTCCAGGTTCCAGCGCATTCAGGTATGGATAAACATCCTTTTCAAACATAGGTTTTAACTCATTTGGCGGGCCCGGCAGAAGAATCACGTGTTTCCCATCTTTTTCGATAATGAGTCCCGGAGCAGTACCGTTATCATTATCAATAATAATGGCTCCTTCCGGTGCCAGTGCCTGTTTCCAGTTATTTTCTGTAACCGTATATCCTCTGGAAGTGAGATAGTCATTTATTCGTTCTTTCGTATGTGCATCTTCTACCAATGGGCATCCCAGTACTTTTGCTGTTACTTCTTTTGTCAGATCATCCTGAGTGGGGCCAAGTCCGCCGCCCAGAATCACGATATCAGCACGCCCAAGTGCTGTTTTTAAGGTCTCTGTCAGTCTTTCTTCATTATCTCCCACAACGGTCTGAAAATAACATGACAACCCCAGGTTTGCACATTTTTCAGATAAATACGCAGCATTCGTATTTACAATGTTTCCCAGCAATATTTCTGTTCCCACGCTGATCAGTTCTACTACCATCTTTTTTCCTTCCTGCATTCTGTGCATGAAACGATTTTCTTCTTTTATCGCTTATCTTCCATTATCGATTTTTTCCATTATCGATTTTCTTCCGTTATCGTTTTTCTTTACTTTGTGTCCTTCATGACATCTTTATTCTTTATCAGATAATCTACCAGGGAAATCACAGTAAGTGCCAGAGCGATCCACATAACCGCCTGGGTTACGATCCATAACTGAGGGATATCTGCGATCATCAGGACCACCATAATCATCTGGAATGTTGTTTTGAATTTTCCCCAATAGCTTGCAGCAATCACTACACCATTATCCGAAGCGATCAGCCTGAATCCGCTGATGATGAATTCTCTGGCAATGATGATCAGTACCACCCATGATGGAATCTTTCCCAGTTCAATCAGACAGATCATAGCGGAACATACCAGAAGCTTATCGGCAAGGGGATCCATAAACTTTCCGAAATTGGTTACCAGATTGTATTTTCTGGCTATTTTCCCATCCAAAAGGTCTGTCAGACTGGCAATGATAAAAATCGCCAGTGCCACCCACTTGAACCAGCCATAATACTCCTCTGTCAAAAGCAGTACCACAAAAATCGGAATCAAAATCACACGAAACATCGTTAATTTGTTTGGCAAATTCATATTATACTTCCTTTCCGATCAAATCATATTCTCTTGAATCAATCACTTCCACATCAATATAGTCACCGGACAAAAGCTGCCTGTCTGCATATACAAAAATATAACCATCTACTCCCGGTGCATCCATATAGGATCTTGCCACGTATACGTCATCTTCCGGCAGATAACCTTCCACCACCGCTTCCAATCTTTTACCTACCATTTTTTCAGCCTTTTCAAAAGCGATAGCCTGCTGCAGCTCCATCAGTTCGTCCCGGCGCTGCTCTTTGATATCTTCTTCAATCTGATCCGGCATGGAAGCTGCCGGTGTATTTTCTTCCGGAGAATAGGTAAATACGCCCAGTCTGTCAAATTCCAGTTCATTGACAAAACGATACAGGATCTCATGGTCCTCCTGGCTTTCTCCAGGAAATCCGGTGATCAAAGTGGTCCTCAAACAGATATCCGGTATTTCTCTGCGGAGCTTTTCCACAATATTTCTTAAATCTTCTTCCGAAGTACGTCGTCCCATTCGTTTCAGAATGGAATCGGATGCATGCTGAATCGGAATATCCAGATAATGACAGAGCTTTGGCTGCTTCTTGATCGTGTCAATCAACTCATCCGTAATTTCTTCCGGATAGCAATATAATAATCTGATCCACTTAAGATCTTCAATTTCACAAAGCTTTTCCAGAAGCGTGGGCAGTGTTTTTTTCCCATACAGGTCCACACCATACAAAGTGGTTTCCTGGGCTACCAGAATCAGTTCCCTTACACCGCCTTCTGCCAGAGTCCTTGCCTCCTGCAGGAGACTTTCCATAGGAATACTTCGGAAATTTCCACGTACCTTTGGGATAATGCAGTATGTGCAGTGTTTATCGCAGCCTTCCGCAATCTTCATATAGGCATAATGGCCACCGGTTGTAACGATTCTCTTTTTTCCATAGACCGGTGCACTGTTACAGTCACTGATATGATTTTTCTTTTCATTTTTTAGGATTTCATCGATTGCCTGCACAATCCGGTCGATATCTGATATTCCCAGTATTTCATCCACTTCCGGAATTTCCTTTTGTATTTCTTCCTGATACCTCTGTGCCAGACATCCGGTTACAATAAGCGCTTTGATATCTCCGTTTTTACGAAGCTGTGCCATTTCCAGAATCGTTTCAATGCTTTCTTCCTTGGCATCTTTTATAAAGCAGCATGTATTTACTACCACAATATCTGCCTGCGCCTCATCATCCGTAAAGGAATATCCTCTCTCAGAAAGCTGCCCCAGCATCATCTCCGAATCCACCAGGTTCTTATCACAGCCAAGAGACATAAATAATATCTTCATAGCCATCTCCATCATAATATTGCGTATAATCATCAAAAAGATTCCCGGATGGGAATCTTTTTCACGTTTACAACTTTTGTTTTTTATACTTCTTCATCACTTAAAATGTGAATTTTTCCCTGTTCCAGTTCTTCTACTGCAACGGATAACGGTTTCTTTCCTGTGGCATTATCAATCAGCGGTTCATCCCCTGCAATAATCTGGCGCGCTCTTTTGGAAGTTGCCATTACAATCGAATAACGGCTGTTTACTACAGGTGCCTCACCTTCTTCAACCTCACTGTTTACTACTTTCATTAAATCTGCATAAGATGGATGTAACATTAATTTTCTCCTTTCCACATCTGGGATAATTCTTCTCTGATTTCTTTTATAAATTCCAGATTATATTCCGGTTTCTCGTGTGTTGCCTGCACAATACCGTGAAGTCTTTTTACGCAGGCATCAATTTCATCATTTACCAGAATATAATCGTATTTCTCTATACCTTCTGATTCTTCCACCGCGCGGCGCATTCTTTTTTCGATCACGTCCATGGTTTCTGTACCACGGCCCACAAGCCGCCTTTTCAATTCTTCCGCACTTGGCGGCATTACGAATACAAGCAGGCTGTCAGGGTATCTCTTTTTTACTTTTAATGCCCCCTGAATCTCGATTTCCAGAATCACATCTTTGCCTTCGCTGAGCTGTTTTTCCACATAGGCTCTGGGCGTACCATAATAATTTCCCACATAGCAGGCATATTCAATCAGACCGTCCTGTTTGATTTTATCCTCAAACTCTTCTTTCGTCGCAAAGAAATATTCTACTCCGTTTTGTTCACTGCCACGGGGCTTTCTGGTAGTCATGGAAATAGATAATGCATAATTATCATAATCACTGATCAGTCGATTCACTAAAGTTCCTTTACCAGTTCCCGCAAATCCGGAAACAACGATCAGAATCCCTTTTCTACTCATGAATCCTCCTCCTTCGTCTTTTCCCCTTGATGACTATCCATATATTTCAGTTGTTTCTCTGACATTGCCCGGCCTGCAATGGTCTCCGGCATCAATGCCGAAAGCACAACGCTGCCATTTTCCATAACCATAACCGCTTTGGTTTTACGTCCCTGAGTCGCATCGATCACAGTACCATTTTCCTTTGCCCCCTGAACCATTCTTTTAATGGGCGCAGAATCCGGACTGACAATGGCTACAATCTTTTCCGCATTAATGATATTTCCAAATCCGATATGA
>JBJENT010000170.1:0-10948 GCA_051880335.1 Lachnospiraceae bacterium | reverse complement strand
CATGAAGGCTGTCTGCGGTTGGGTCAAAACCAATATAAAAGGTTGCCTTTCCGTTATTCACCAAGTCTCTGATCTCATCTTCGTCTGTAAGCTGTGCAAGCAGACCTCTTGCCTGTAATTCTTCAAAAATCTGCATTTTATTTATATCTCCTTTGCATTAATTCTATCACTTCTACTAAAATAATGGAAACCAGGATACATACGCCAAAGGTAATGTATACCTTGCTGCTATAGCTAAGTGTTCCCGCATATTTTTTTACAATCTGGTACATGGGCCAGTGCATGCAATATATGGGGACACTGATTTTTCCAAGAAAATCAAAAAACCGGCCCTTCACATATCTGGTCAGGCTTTTTCCACTGACACTGATGGCAAGTGCTGCCGCCAGCCACAATATTCCTGCTTCATATACATAACCATTGGTAGAAATGGTGCACAAATAAAGAAGGAACAGATAGCCGCCCAGTTCCACTACCGTTAAAACAGGTGCTAAAACAAACTCTCGTTTTTCTGCATGCTGATCACACCATATGATAATTTTCTCAGCCACCAGATATACCAGACAGCCTAATATCAGTTCTGCAAATCCACGGATCACTCCGGAATAAGTAAACCCTGCAAACTGTCCCCAGGTTCCTACGCTGCCGATTTTTTGCAGCAGATAACCATTGATCAAAAATGGCAGAATCCATACCAGAAAACTTCGGAACAGATCCTTTGCCTTTAGTGCCATAAAAATAACAATAGGCAGTGTAATCAGCATCACGGAAAGATACCATAAGGGTGCATTCAAATAATTCCCTAAATCAACCGGCATAATACCTGTCATAGGCAGAAAACATAGTTCAATCGGTAAATTCCATATCCCCCAGAACCGATCCTTTAGTCCGGTTCCGGCAGCGCAGTTATACCATTTCCAAACATAGGCCAGAATAGTTCCAAAGGCTGCATAGGGAAATATTCTTTTAAGTTTCGCCAAAGTATAGCCAACACTGTATGCCATTTTATTTTCTATTTCCTTTTTCTCTTCCATAATGTGCTTCATGGCAAAGCACCCGGAAAGTAAAAAGAAAAACTCTACTGCCAGAAATCCTGCTGGAAAACGATAGTGGGTACTACTGTTTCCCACAAATCCGGAATGATGCAAAAAGATTACACCGCAAAACAGGAATCTGCATAACTCTATAAAACTATTTTTTTCTTTTTTCATTATTATATCCTGTTTCCAGTATCCTTTCTGTCTCCTGGGATTTTCACGGAAATATTTTATTTGCTCATCAGCTTGATCATTCCGTCATTTAATCCTTTTACCGTAAGTTTATACATCGGCAACAGATTTTTCACTGCTGTTTCCGCTTCTCTCCAGGGCGCATTACCGGGAGCCATTTTGGGATTCAGCCAGATGATTTTTTTATAATGTTTCTTCATCAGAAGAAGCCAGTCATACCCGGAAAGACCACCATTAGGACCTCTGTAATTTCCGGTGGTGGAATACAATTCTTCCGGTGCCATAGCAGCATCTCCCACGATGATGACTTTGTAGTCGCTGTCCAGGTTTCTGAAAAGCCACTCCGTATCCACCCACTCTCCGTTTTCACATTCAGGAGTCTTATAAACCTTGCTGTAAATACAGTTATGGAAATAATAACATTTTACGTCTTTAAAATGATTGGACTTATTTACTGCCTGGAACAAATCATTCATCAAAGAACTGTAGGGTATCATGGTTCCGCCGGAATCAAATAATAGGAGCAGTTTCACCGCATTCTTTCTGGGTTTTTCCATCACAATCTGGAGCATACCACCATTGTTACAGGTTTTATCTATGGTTCCGTCAATATCCAGTTCTGTTTTTGGCACGTCAAGCTTCGTAGAAAACTGGCGCAGTCTTCGAAAAGCAAGCTGGAACTGTCTGTTGTCCAGTACTCTGTCATCACGGAAATCCTTATACTTTCTGGCACCGATGACAGAAAAGGCAGACTGATATCCGGTCTTTCCACCGACACGAACACCGCCCACATTACCGCCTGTATTACCGAAGGATGTTTTTCCCATGGTACCGATCCAAAAGGAACCTCCATTGTGTTCACTGTCCTGATCCCGTAAACGTTGTTTGAACTTCTCTTCCACATCATCTTTATTGATAGAGATATCATCTTCCATCTGATTCAGATGATTACGTGCCTCTTCATGGGCCAGCTCCATCATATCCGATTTATCCAGCCACCTGAGCATCTGGGAAGTCACTTCATTTTCCGTTTTGACCCCTTTAAAGCATTCTTCAAAGGCCATATCATATTTATCAAAATCTGTTTCACTTTTTACCAGTATCATTTTGCCAAGGTAATAGAACTGCGTCAGACTGCTTCCGGCAAGCCCCTTATCCAGCGCATCCATAAGAGTCAGCCACTCACTAAGTGTAATATGCAGTCCCTTGGCTTTACAGGTATTAAAAAAATTATAAAACATCTACATTTACCCAATTCTTAGAACATGTTGATTGACTGTTTTACTGTTTCCAGATCCTCATCCTTTTTAACCACAACGCCAAGGAATGGCAGATTCTGTTTTAAAGTATCAGCCGGAATACCTCCAAGCTGCAATGCATTGATCCAGTCGATCAGTTCTGATGTGCTTGGTTTCTTTCGGATATCACGCATGCTTCGGATGTTGTAGAACACATCCATGGCCTGATTCATCAGATTTTCTTCCACATTCGGATAATGAGTCTTTACGATTTCTGCCATCAGCTCTTTATCCGGGAAATCAATATAATGGAAAATACATCTACGCAGGAATGCATCCGGCAGTTCCTTTTCTGCATTAGATGTAATGATTACAATAGGACGCTGTTTTGCCTTTACCGTACGTTTTGTCTCATGGATATAAAATTCCATCTGGTCCAGTTCCCATAAAAGGTCATTGGGGAATTCCAGATCCGCTTTGTCGATTTCATCGATCAATAAAATAACCTGGTCATCGGATTCAAAAGCCTCCCCCAGTTTTCCCAGTTTGATGTAACGGGCGATATCATCTACGCCTTCTTCTCCAAACTGTCCATCATACAAACGCTGAATGGTATCATACATATACAGACCATCCTGTGCTTTTGTAGTAGACTTGATATTCCAGATGATCAGTTTTTTTCCAAGGGACTGTGCCACAGCCTGTGCCAGCATAGTCTTTCCTGTTCCCGGTTCTCCTTTGATCAGAAGCGGCTTCTGAAGTGCCATTGCCACATTTACACTGGCCATCAGTTCTTCCGATGCCACATATTCACTGGTACTTTTAAATCCTTGTAAGTTTTCGCTCATTTTTCCCTCTCCTGCCTGCTATTTTCTATAAATATCCATTTATTTCTATATTGTATTCCTATAGGTATTACGATACATGTATTGCTCCGCAACTCCTACAATTCTATCATAAGTTTATCAAGTGCTCGCTGCGATCCTCATCTTCTCTGTCACGGTTTGGATAAAATGCAATCTGCTCCGCCTCTTTTGGTACTGAAATATATTCCACAAAGGATGTGGTTTCACCAGCCGGAAGGACAGGCATATTATCATACCGGTCCAATATGGAATCTTCCAAATCCTTTCGGAGTATATTCACATATCCAGGATTATCGCATACAGAATAATAGAAATAGTATCCTTCTCCAAGCTCGATCATGGTATTGGAAGGATTTCTCAGCTGATAGGTCACTTTGACAAAATTCTGCTCTTCCTGAAGACGTATGAGTTCTTCCTCCGGGTTGTTCGAATACTTGATCAGATAAGAAATCTGTTCCTCCGGTACTTCCTCCAAAGAAATCTTTTCATATTCATAGCTTATCAGCTCCGGCTTATTGCCACTGACTTCATACTCCAGATCCTCTATGTATACACCGCCGGTTCCTATGGTTGCCATTAAAACAAAACCGACAAATCCCAGTCCAATGATTCTAATTATCCACTTCATCTTTTATTCCTCAAATACAACCGGTACCGTGACACGCTTCGTAATAACCCGTACATGATCACGCATTTCCTGCTCCTCAAAGGTTATCTCACCCCGGGTAGCCTCTTTATCCACAAAAAACAGGAAATAACCATCTTCTACATCAGAATGAAGATATCCATAAGATGTAAGCAAATCACTTTCCTGCAATCCCAGACTTGGTAAAATCATGTCCAGTTTATAGGTACTTACCGGTTCTTTATAGGCAGTTCCATCATAAATATATACGGTTTCACTGTCTGTCTTCCAACCCATATCCTGATTGTCCACATCCAGATATACTGCAATCAGCTTTTCTCCTGTTGGAAATCCGGATATAACCGAAGTATCTATCTGTTCCAGGTGGTCTACACATACCTGTCGACCATCCAGTTCGAAAGCTTCTCCCATCTGCCCTTCCTGAGTATCAAAGGAAAGGGTCATGGCTGTCTGTGAGGCTTTGATATATGCAAACTTACAATAGATGACTGTGCAAAGAATGGTGACAGACATAATCAGAATGCATACTATCAAAAGTACCGGTTTTTTCTTTTGGGGTGTTCTCTGTTTCTCCTGTTCAAAGATTTCCTTTCCCACGCTCCCGGAACTTTGCTCCGGTTTCTGGTAGACAGTAGACCGTTTTTCATGAGCTTTTTCAACACTGGTATGTTCATACATCCGGTGCAGCTTCTCATGAGCCTCCTGGGCCTGCTTCTGGGTAGAATACTTTTCCCCCGAAAAGATATCTTTCTCAGAGCCATCTGTATTGGTGGTAAAATACTGATTTATATCATATTTTTCTTTTGGCCTGTTATAGGTTCCGCATTTTGGACAGATATGGCAATACATTTCCTCATCAAAACTCTTGCCACACTTCATACATCTTGCCATAACTTTATCAAATCCTTTCAGGTAGCTTTACTCCACCCAGTCTGTACCGATCTCGTTCTTTCTGTCACGAAGCATTAATTCACGCATCGCCTGCTTAGCGGATAATCCTTCAAACAATACTTCATTGACCTTTTCCACGATCGGCATTTCAATCTGATATTTCTTAGCCAGTCCTGCAGCAGCTTTCGCAGAATATACACCTTCCACCACCTGCTTTACTTCTTCCATGGCTTCTTCCATGGATTTTCCCTGTCCGATCAGGATACCGGCCCTGCGGTTTCTGGAATGCATAGAGGCACAGGTAACGATCAGATCACCGATTCCTGTAAGGCCGGAAAAGGTTTCTGCTTTTCCTCCCATCACAAGTCCCAGTCTGGTAATCTCTGCGATTCCTCTGGTAATTAATGCTGCTTTGGTATTATCTCCACAGCCCAGACCATCTGCAATACCGGCAGCAAGAGCAATGACATTTTTAAGGGCGCCTCCAAGTTCAATACCAAGCATGTCCGAGCTGGTATAAACACGGAACACTTCATTCATGAAAATGCCCTGCAGATATTCCGCTGTTTTGCGATGCTTTGCTCCTACTACAACCGTAGTAGGAAGTCCCCTTCCCACTTCTTCCGCATGGGATGGTCCGGATAAAACAGCCACTTCAGCAGCCGGAATTTCTTCTTCAATGATCTCGGAAAGGGTCATCAGCGTCTTTTCTTCCACACCTTTTGCTACGTTGACAATAATCTGCCCCTCTGATACATAAGGAGCCATCATCTTTGAAGTACTTCTGGTAAATGGGGAAGGTACTGCAAGTACACATACATCCATTCCTGAAATCGCTTCTTCTATTTTGGTTGTATAGACAATCTGCTCCGGCAGTTTTACTCCCGGCAGTTTGTCCTTATGTTCATGCTCTGCTTTCAGCATCTCGATTTCGGATTCTACAATAGACCATACTGTCACTTCATGTCCATTATCTGCAACAACTTTGGAAAGAGCTGTTCCCCAGCTTCCTGCTCCAATGATACCGATTTTCTCCATAGCTACTCCTTTTCCCTGTCTGGAATCATCTGTTCCTCTTTACTGTTTGGAATCTTCTGCCATTTTTACTATTTAAGATCAACTACATTATTTTACTGTTCACTTTTTTTCGTCAAAAAGGTTTTTCTTTCCTCTCCTTTTATCAACCGGACAATATTGGATCTGTGCTTGGTATAGGCAATCACTGCCAGCACCAGAGCCACCGCATACATCTCATACAAATGTGCCTGATCCATCTGGAACATTCCCATTTGTCCTTCCACAACCAGCTGAATGACAAATCCAAGATATACAAGAAGAGAACCCAGAGAAACATAATGGGTAAGAAAGAATGTAGTAAAAAATACGATCACACCCATCACAAAAAATTTCCAATGGAAACAGCAGATCAGCCCCGCTGTTGCAGCAATCCCCTTACCGCCCTTGAATTTCATATAAAATGGGAAATCATGGCCCAGAATCGCACCTGCAGCTGCATATAAAATAAGAAGATACTTTTCATCCGGATACATAGGTGCAATAACAAGTCTGGCGATCAGGCATGCTACAGCACATTTCAAAACATCTCCCAGAAGAACAAGCAGTCCGGCCTTTGTGCCGAATACCCTCATAGTGTTGGTGGTTCCTGCATTTCCGCTTCCTTTTTCTCTGATATCAATTCCCTTTGATTTTCCATAAATATATGCGGTCTGAAACAAACCACAAACATATCCAATTGCTAAACAGATCACTCGTTCCATTATTCTTTCTCCTTGCGCTCCCTGATGATAAATTTAAGAGATGTTCCGCGGAAGCCAAAAGCCTCCCGGATCTGATTCTCAATATATCTGGTATAAGAAAAATGCATTAACTCTTTGTCATTTACAAAAATAACAAAGGTCGGTGGTTTTACAGATACCTGGGTGATATAGTACAGGCGCAGTCTCTTTCCTTTATCAGAGGGTGGCTGCTGCATAACAACCGCTTCTGCCATAATCTCATTCAGAACACCGGTTGCCACTCTGAGAGACTGATTTTCATTCACCACATCAATCATTTCATACAACTTTGGAAGTCGCTGTCCGGTAAGGGCGGAAATAAACATAATCTCTGCATAAGGCATAAAGGACAGTATCTGACGCACCTTGGCAGTAAACTCATTGACCGTTTTGTTGTTTTTTTCAATGGCATCCCATTTATTTACTGCAATGATAATGCCTTTTCCACGATCATGTGCAATGCCTGCGATTTTGGCATCCTGCTCTGTTACCCCTTCTGTAGCATCGATCACCAGGACCACAATATCTGCCCGTTCCACTGCACTGACTGTTCGGATGATCATATAATGCTCCAGGTCTTCCTTGATCTTATTTTTCCGGCGAAGGCCGGCAGTATCAATAAAGATATATTCTTTTCCGTTATATTTTACTTCTGTGTCAACTGCATCTCTTGTGGTTCCTGCGATATCGGATACAATCAGCCTGTTTTCACCAAGCAGTTTATTGATGATGGATGATTTACCCACATTAGGTTTTCCAACGATAGCTACGCGGATACGGTCATCTTCTTCCTCATCATCTGTTGCTTCCGGGAAGAATTTTACGACTTCGTCCAGAAGATCACCGATTCCGGTACGGTTTGCTGCAGAAATCGCAAAAGGATCCCCAATCCCCAGATTATAGAATTCATAGACATCCGCCATCATGGTCTGATAGTTATCCACTTTATTTACAACAAGAATAACCGGTTTTTGTGCTCTCCTGAGCATATCGGCCACTTTGGCATCTGCATCTACCAGTCCCTGCTTTACATCGGTCATAAACAGGATCACATCTGCTGTATCAATAGCAATCTGAGCCTGCTCACGCATCTGGGACAAAATAATGTCACTGCTGTCCGGCTCAATACCACCGGTATCGATTAAAGTGAAGTTGTAATTCAGCCAGCTAATGTCCGCATATATTCTATCTCTGGTAATACCCGGCGAGTCTTTCACAATGGCGATTTTATCACCTGCAAGTGCATTAAACAGTGTGGATTTACCAACGTTTGGTCTGCCCACTACTGCAACCACCGGCTTTCCCTTTTTCTTTGCCATATTTATTGAACCTCTTTCTACTAAAAAATGCCTTTTACCTTATCTTTATACCTGTTTTTTGAATAGAACATCAAAGTTTTTTATAAACACAAAAAATACTCCTGAAAACCTACTTTCCCAGGATACTATTCAAAAGGTCATATCCGCTTGATTTTACAATATCTATCGGAACTTGTAAAGTTTTTTCAAGCTCCGGCAGATGTACATCATCCAGAAATACGTCCTCTCCGCTTCGCAAAATGTTTTGCGGAAGAAGAAGTTTATCCCCCAGAGGCTTGTCCTTTAACTGTGTTATAAGATCCTGTCCTGTCAAAAGCCCTGATACCGTGATTCTTTCCCCGAAAAAGTAATTGGTAATCGGATATACATGAATCTGATATTCCGGAAATGCATTCTGCACCTTTTCTGTCATTTTTGAGATATATGGATAGGCCAGCTTTCCGGTTGCAATAGAGACTTCACGCCCCTCGTCGTTTTTTCCGATATCCGCAGCACCTTTTTCTTTTCGGTCATTCTTTCTTATCTGCTTTTCTGTTTCCAAAGCATCTTCAAATTCATTTAATAAAAGGCGCAGCATTCCTACACCATTTTCCAGCTGCAGGTAGCCATCATACCGGTCTTCCTCCGGCATCTCCCGTTCTGCAAGAATATACCACTCATCCGATGCATGGATAAAATGCAGTCCGTATTCCGGATATATTTTTTTCTGCCACTCTTCGATCTTATCAATCACTGCACAGGCGTCTTCTTTGTTAAATGGTTCTAAGGGATATAATCCATCCCGGAATTTGGACAGTCCTACCGGCACCACAGAAACACTCTCCAAATAAGGCAGATATTTTGTCAGATCCCGGATACTTCGCTCCAGCTCTGCTCCATCGTTTACCCCTTTGCAAAGGACTATCTGCCCGTTCATGGTAATACCGCCTTCATAAAAACGATCTACTTTTTTTAAAGCATCTCCGGCAAACCTGTTATGAAGCATCATACATCGAAGTTCCGGATTGGTGGTCTGAAAGGAAATATTGATCGGCGATAAATGGTATTTTATAATCCGCTCCACATCATGGTCTGACATATTGGTCAGTGTCACATAATTTCCCTGCAAAAAAGAAAGTCTGGAATCATCATCTTTAAAGTAAAGAGTATCCCTCATTCCTTCCGGCATCTGATCGATAAAGCAGAAAATACACTTATTATGGCAGCTTCTGTACTCATCCATCAGTCCGTTTTCAAATTCTATTCCCAGATCTTCATCATATTCCTTATCGATCTCCAAAAGGCACTCCTGTCCATCCTTTGTCAGAACAGTGACCTCAATGTAATCATCCTGTATCAGATATTGATAATCAAAAATATCTTCTATTTCTTCCCCATTAATCCGCAGAATACTGTCTCCGGGCTCCAATCCCATTTCCTGCGCAATACTGTCATCCAGCACTCTGCCAATTACATGTTTATGCTTATTTTTCATTCTTTCTACCAGTCTGTTTTTTCTTTCAAATCTATCATAATCATACTAGAATTTCCTTGACGTGTCACTAGGAATATTATAAATTAAGATAGGTTAAAGGTTTGATTCGAAATATCATTTTTTACTTTTCCGGAGGTATACGATGGCTGACGTCACGAAACTAGAACAATCTCTTCCTGTTGCACCACTAAAAATTATTGCACTGGATTCCGCTGCTAAGCTTGGTTCCATCATCAATGATTATTTAGTAGAATTCCGAAAGAACACACATAAAGATTTAGTCGGCGATCCTGCTTTTCAGGGATATCGTGAAAATAATTATCTGGTGGATGCAGAATGTGCCAGATTTGGATCCGGGGAAGGAAAGGGTCGTATCAACGAAAGTGTCCGCGGAAAAGATTTATATATTCTGGTGGATGTTTGTAATCACAGCATCACCTATAGTGTAAATGGTTACGAAAATCATAAATCTCCCGATGACCATTATCAGGATTTGAAACGTATGATTGCTGCAGTTGCCGGAAAAGCACATCGTATCACTGTCATCATGCCTTTCTTATATGAAAGCAGACAGCATAAGAGAAACGGACGTGAATCCTTAGACTGTGCCTATGCTTTGGAAGAGTTAAGTGCCATGGGTGTAAGCAATATTGTTACCTTTGATGCCCATGATCCTCGGGTACAAAATGCAGCCCCACTTTGCGGCTTTGATAACTTTATGCCCACCTATCAGTTTACCAAGGCTCTTCTGTCTGCCCAGCCGGATTTAAAGGTAGACAAAGAACACACCATTGTGATCAGCCCGGATGAAGGGGCTCTGGATCGTGCCATTTATTTTGCAAACGTTCTTGGTGTGGACGCAGGTATGTTCTACAAGCGTCGTGACTACTCTACCATCATTAATGGGAAAAATCCTATTGTTGCCCATGAATTTCTGGGAGACAACATCACCGGCAAAGATGCCATCATTGTAGACGATATGATTTCTTCCGGAGAAAGCATGCTGGATACCGCCAGAATGTTAAAAGAAATGGGTGCAAAGCGGGTATTTATCTGTACTACCTTTGGATTATTCACCAATGGACTTGCTTCTTTTGATAATGCTTATGAAAAGGGATACTTTGATCAGCTCATCACCACTAATCTGACTTATCTGGAACCTGAAATATATGAAAGACCATATTACACAACTGCCGATATGAGCAAATTCCTTGCTTCTATTATCGACTTTATGAATCACAATGTATCTTTATCCTTTGTACATACTCCAACAGATAAGATACACGAATTCTTAAAGGATTATACCCAGAAAGAGTAACAATGTGACATGCTCCCACCACTTAAATCTTGGATTTTGAAGTGGGGGCTTCCTGTTCAATGGCTCTTCTGAGCCAAGTATCCACAGGCTATCCTCGCGTGCCCCGCGATTGTTTCTGCCCGGTTACGGGCATTTCTATTTCCTTTGTCCGCATGCGGACTTATTTTTCCC
>JBJENT010000169.1:0-11120 GCA_051880335.1 Lachnospiraceae bacterium | reverse complement strand
GTAACATTGATTGGTACACGAGGTGTTCTGTCGTTGGCAGATGCTTCAATCGCATTGCAAACATCTCCACCTGTTTCTGACCAGATATGATAAAATTCTTAGTGATACTTGAAGCTGCCATGTTAACATCTCCATTTTAATACATTTCAAAAACGGAACACGCTGAGTTCCATTTTTAATCCTCAAGAAGTCTCCGTTTTCGCTCTATCATCTCATCGATTTTCTCGATATATAGGGCAACATCCTTCACATTGTCACATCGTTCAATCCTGCCATCCGGGTACACTCTCTTGGTGATTGTACCGGCTCCCAACGCCACGATGGTCTGTTTTTCCTCCAGAATCAACCACATTTCCCGTATTACCGCTTATTATGCGGTATTATCAGGTATTTTCTCTTTTCTCTTTCATGAGAAACACCGTATTATCGGGTATTATTCTTATATGATTGATGTACTTTTGATGTACTGCTATGCATTTTGATGTACCGGAATTTCCCAAAGGACTCTCCAATACTATAAACCATTTTTTAAATAAATATAATTATTTGTAGTGCTTGTAAACTGTCCAAATCCATATATAATAACAAGATTTGGACAGTAATATGCGATGAACCATATCATAATTTAATCATGAAACAAGTCATCCAGTAATACCTGATTTCCTATCAAATTGCTATATTTGTTTTTCTTTACTCCATATGTCGTTATCATTGTAAGTTGTATAGATTTCTTGCATGAAGTAATGATTCGAAAACGATCAACTTTATTTCTCAGAATTTTATCATATGTTTTATCAATTTCATATTCATCTGTAGAAAACTTCATTTCACATAAATTAACTACTCGATCCCTTCGATCTATCAGCAAATCAATTTGTGCCCCCTGCTGTATTGTACCATTTTCATTTTCTCCACCTTTAGAATACCAAATGGATTCTTCAGACAATACTCCGGATATGCCAAGCTTATTCTTTATCTGCTTTATGTGATCTTTACACAACTGCTCAAAAACTAAACCTGTCCATGCTCGTCTGGAAGGATTATCTATTGAATTACTCCAGAATTGTTCATCTACTCCATAGTTTTCTTTTATAAAATGAAAATAAAACGCCGAATAATAATCAGCTAACTGATAAAGAATATCCTTCTTTTTACGTCCATAAAACGATGACTGCCTTACAAAACCTGAATCCACCAAATTATTCAAAATTTTAGTCAATACTCCATTAGACGGTATTCCGGTTGCAACAATTATTTCATTTCGAGTAAGTCCACTATTCTTTTTACTTAATGCTTCTACAACTTTTACATAACTCTCACTATTAGAAAACAATGTGGCATAAAGATGGTCAAATTCATCCCATAATTCTCCTTTTGCCTGAAAGAATAATCTGTCAATATTTTGAGAAAGTGAGTACTTCTTTTTTAGCAAACTCAAATAATACGGAATACCTCCCATTATCATATAACACTCAGCAATATCGTATCTTGACCACACAAATCCTTTTGTTCTCAAATATTGCTCTACCTCAGACAAAGTAAATGGTTTCAGATATAATCGACATGTTTGCCGATTAAACAAGCCACCTTTATTGTTAGCAAGATTGTCTACCATCCATGCAGTAGCTGAACCGCATACAATGAATACGATATTATCCACTGTAGATGCGAAATCATTCCAAAACCATTCAAAAGCAGGTAAAAAGCCGGAACGATATGTGTCAAGCCAAGGCATTTCATCAAAAAAGAATACTTGTTTTTTATCTTTAGATAAATTCTCTATATATGCCCGCAATAATTCAAAGGCTTCCGTCCAATCCTTAGGTGCTTTTACACGTTTCCCTGATTTTCTGGATAATTCAGAAGCAAAATTTTTAAGTTGAACTCCTTTTGGCTGCTCAAAGGCTCCTGTGAGTTTAAATGCAAACTGATTATTGAAAAATTCATTTATCAAGAATGTTTTTCCGACCCTCCTACGTCCATATACAATAATCAACTGCGCCGAATCGCTTTCAAGACACTCATTAAGCCGTTCACATTCTTCATTTCTTCCAACTAATTTTTTATTTTCCATATGATTACTATATTATCCAGCAACGGCCTTGTCAATATTCAAACGTCCAAATCCCAAAAATATCGATACATTTGGACGTTTGACTCAATAAACTTATTTTAATGTACTCTGGAAACTCTTTTTAGTCCTCAAAAAGTCTCCGTTTTCTCTCAATCATCTCATCGATCTTTTCTATATAGAGTGCTACATCCTTCACATTATCACACCGCTCGATCCTGCCGTCCGGGAACACCCGCTTGGTAATCGAACCTGCTCCCAGAGCCACGATGGTCTGTTTTTCCTCCATGATCAAGATATTGTAAATGCCATATTTTCCGATTTTTTTATTTTCAACCGGTTCTCCATCTGTTCCGGATACCCCAACTTCTTCTGTTCCCTCATCTTTTCCATATCCCACATTTTCAAAATTGCCGGACATATTCTTCTGGCGGTACAGATAATACGGTTTCATTCCCATATCCGCCGCACCCTTTGCGGCAATCGCCATCGTCTCATCGGTATTGTTCAGCGTGGCAATGCCATTCTCTTCGATCCACTGGTGCAGTCTGCTGGCCCGCTTGATGGCCAGAGAATGCACTGTCAGGGAATCGGGCTGGAGTTTCTTTATTTCATCTATTGTATAGGCCACATCTTCTGCAGTTTCTCCGGGCAGCCCCAGAATGATGTCCATATTGATATGGGAAAAACCAATTTCACGGGCCAGCTTATACGCCTCCCGAACCTGCTCCACTGTGTGGCGTCTGCCAATGATATCCAGTGTTTTCTGATGCATGGTCTGTGGATTGACTGAGATTCTGTCTACTCCATGTTTGTAGAGTACTTCCAGCTTTTCTCTGGTGATGCTGTCTGCTCTCCCGGCTTCCACGGTAAATTCCTTTACATAGGTAAAGTCAAAGGTACTTCTAATTTTCCCCAGCAGTCTATCCAGTTCTTCCGCTTCCAAAGTGGTCGGTGTTCCGCCACCGATATAGATGGTATCCAGTTTTTTGTCCCGGTAAAAATCCGCGATAAAATCGATTTCCTTTTCCACTGCACTCAGATAATCGTCGATTCTCTTCTTCCAGCTGCAAATAGGAAAGGAAGTAAAGGAACAGTACAGACAGGTTGTGGGACAAAACGGAATACCTATGTATACCGAATATCCATCTTCATAATGCAGGGTATCCAAAAGGCTTTTTTCCCGTTTTGCAATATCGATGCTGAGAGCAATCTTCTCATCGCTGACAAAATGCTCTTCTTTCAAAAACTGAGCAATTTCATCTTCGGTCTTGCCTTCTTCCAGCATGGTCATGGCAATTTTCGTAGGACGAATACCGGTCAGATTTCCCCATGGAAGGGTTTTGCCGGTCAGATCACAGAGGCTCTGATAAAAGAAGCCTTTCCACTTATTTTTATACGCCGAATTCTTGTATCCTGTCCCCTGTTCCATAGAATCCAAAAGGTCCGGAAACAGCCCTCTTGTATTCCAGATGTACTTTTTCTCCTCCGGGGGATTTTCGTCACTTTCCCCTTCTGCATCCTGTCCATTTACTCCTTTTACAGAAACAGACAGTTCCACCTGATCCGGTGTAAAATGCATCACCATATCCGGCTTTGCCTGCTGTATATTTTTGTCTTTAATCACAGATTCCGGGGTCAGTACCTTTACGTCCTCCCCCGGAAAAAAAGCTTTGGTAAGGGAATGGATATCATACTCCAGTCCCACTATATTACATGTTATAAGCATTGCTGCCACTCCTGATTTTTTATCTGATTATTTCACCTGGTCTGAGAAGGCTCCTGCTTCTGCAAATCATGGATAAAACAATTACTGGCAAAATGGATTGTGAATCTTTTCATATCCAACGGTAGTGGATTCCCCATGTCCCGGGTAAACTCTTACCTCATCCGGAAGGGTAAAGATCCTTTCCTGAATGGAACGTATCAGTTCAGAAGCAGAGCCGGTAGGAAAATCAGTTCTGCCAACGGATTCCTGGAACAGGGTATCACCACTGATCAGGATGCCTGCTTCCTCAAAATAATAGCAACAGCTGCCGGATGTATGTCCCGGTGTGGAAATCACACGGAAGGTCATGCCCTCCAAAGTCACTTCTTCACCATCTTTTAAAAAGGTATTGGCTTTTACTGTGCAGGCACGACCGGCCATCTCGGATACATTCATCCGGGCATCCAGCAGAAGTTTTTCTTCTCCTTCATAGGCATAAATCTTTGCTCCGGAAAGTCCACGCAGTTTCTGTGCCCCCCAGATATGATCAAAGTGTCCATGAGTCAGCAAAATAGCTGATACTTCAAATCCTTTTTGTTTCAATGCGGTATAAAGATAGTCTCCCTGATCCGCCGGATCAAAGAAAAGCACTTTGTTTGTTCCTTCACGGTATACAAAATAGCAGTTGGTTGCCACACTGCCCATGGTTATTTTTCCGATTTTGATATCTGACATAGAATTCGCTCCTTATTGTGAAGTTTTATTGATACTCCCATAGCAAGAGGTTTTACGGCACATTGGATAATCAGCCGCCTGTGGTACGCTGTACATCCAGCACGCTTTCAATATTTCTAATTTTATCAATAATATGGTTCAGTTCTTCTCTTCCGGTAATATAGAAAGAGGTCACCAGGGTTGCGATACCCTGCTTACTGGTTCTGGTATTCATGGACATAATATCGATATTTTTCTCCGTAAGTGTCTTGGAAATATCCGCCAGAAGTCCATTTCTGTTATTGGCATAAATGGTGATCTCTGCGAAATATTTTTCGTCGGATTTTTCGCCTTCCGGCACACTCCATTCTGCCTCTATCAGTCTTGCCCGGTCGATCTCATTTAAATTGATCACATTGATACAGTCAGTACGATGTACGGAAATGCCACGACCTCTGGTTACAAATCCTACAATTTCATCCCCCGGTACCGGAGAACAGCATTTGCTGAAATGAACGGATACATCATGGATTCCCCGGACAATAATACCGCCTTTGGATCCGTGGGCAGATTTGCCCTTTGCGTTTTCTTCTACAGATGCCAGAACTTCTTCGTCTGTCAGGATCTTCTTATGCTCACGCAGATACATTTCCAACATACGGTTAACGATCTGTCCTTCTTTTAAAGCTCCATGACCGATTGCAGCCAGCACTGCATCCCAATCATGAAAACCATACTTTCGAATAATCGCTTCGATATATTCCGGCCGCATAATATCGCTCTGGTTAATGGCCTTGGCTTTGCAGTATGCCATAACCAATTCTTTACCTTTTTCGATATTATCTTCTTTCAATTCATTTTTAAACCACTGATTGATCTTATTTCTGGCCTGTGTACTTTTTACCACATTCAGCCAGTCCCGGCTTGGACCTTTGGAATTCTGGGAAGTCAGGATTTCAACACGGTCCCCATTCTGAATCTGATAATCAATGGTAACCAGCCTTCCGTTGACCCTGGCACCAATCATCTTATTGCCCACTGCGCTGTGAACCGCATAAGCAAAATCAATGGGGGTAGATCCGAATGGAAGATTCTTTACTTCACCACCCGGTGTGAAACAGTATACATGATCCGAAAACAGGTCCAGGTCACTTTTGACCAGACTCATAAATTCTTTGTTATTGGAAGTATCCTGCTGCCATTCCAGAATCTGACGCAGCCACGCCATCTTTTCTTCTTCGGAACCGCTCTTTACTTTTTTACCATCCGAAGCTTCTTTATATTTCCAGTGCGCAGCAATACCATACTCTGCCACACGATGCATTTCTGCAGTACGGATCTGAATCTCGAAAGGCTTCCCTTCTTTGCCGATCAAAGTGGTGTGCAGGGACTGATACATATTTGCCTTTGGCATTGCAATATAATCTTTAAATCTGCCCGGTATCGGTTTATACATTTCATGAATCACACCCAGAGCAGCATAACAGTCTTTGATGGAATCCACAATAATACGAACTGCAAACAGGTCATAGATCTGATCCAGCGTCTTATTCTGATTTTTCATCTTACGGTAAATACTGAAGAAATGCTTTACACGTCCATCAATATTTGCCTTGATTCCGGCGTTTGCAATATGGGCAGATACTTCGTCCACGATATCTGCTATATAGGCTTCCCGGTCACTTCTGCGGACAGAAATTTTGTCCACCAGATCATAATATACTTCCGGTTCCAGATATTTTAAGGAAAGATCATCCAGTTCCACTTTCATACGGATGATACCCAATCTGTCTGCAATGGGCGAATAAATATCCAGAGTTTCCCTGGCGATTCTCTGCTGCTTCTCCGGCGGCATATATTTCAGTGTTCTCATATTATGAAGTCTGTCCGCCAGTTTGATCAAAATAACCCTGATATCCTTGGCCATGGCCAGGAACATTTTACGAAGATTCTCTGCCTGAACCTCTAACTTATCCGGTTTTGCATCTGCATTAACCGAATTTTCATGCATATCAAAATGCTGCAGTTTCGTCACCCCATCCACCAGCTGGGCAACATCCTTGCCAAACATTTCTGTGATTTCTTCATCTGTGTAAAGAGTATCCTCCACCACATCATGAAGCAGACCTGCAGCAATGGTTTCCTTATCCATTTCCAGATCAGCCAGAATGATGCTGACACAGAGAGGATGAATAATATATGGTTCTCCGGATTTTCTCACCTGGTTCTTATGTGCTTCATAAGCCAGCTGATATGCCTTTTCAATCAGGGAAATATCATCGGATGGATGATATTTGCGGACACGACTGATCAGATCCTGATACAAATCCTCAGGACCCTGGTAGTCGCCAATTTGCTCTATACGACCATCATCAATTATAACTTTGCTTTTTACGTCACTTCTATCACACATCTTTTCTTCTGTCATAATTTCACCGGCTCTATCATAGATTGTTACTATTATATACAAAGGATGCAGAGAAAGCGCCTGGCTCCCTCTGCATAGTATTTCCCATTATTTTCCCGGATAAACAATCGCTGCATCCAGTCTGTAATCAGCAATTCTGGCTCTGCCATTGAGTCCGGCAAGTTCCATAAGTACAACAACACCAACTACTTCTCCACCAAGAGATTCCACCAGTTTAATCATGGCTTCTGTGGTGCCACCTGTTGCGATAAGGTCATCTACGATCAATACCTTCTGACCCGGTTTAATAGAGTCTTTATGCATTTCAATCGTTGCTGTGCCATATTCCAGTTCGTAGTCAATGGACACAGTCTCACAGGGAAGTTTTCCTTTTTTACGGATCAAAACAAAAGGTTTTCCCAGATTATAGGCAATGGGAGTACCGAAAATAAAGCCTCTGGATTCCGGACCTGCTACCACATCAATATCTAAATCCTTAATCATATTCTGCATGGTATCAATCGCCAGATGCAGACCCTCAGCATCCTGTAAAACGCTGGTTACATCTCTGAAAATAATACCCGGTTCCGGGAAATCCGGTATACTTCTTACGTACTCTTCTAACTTTTTCATAATCTGCCGACTCCTTTCAGCCTCTTTCATTTATCCATTTACATTTGTAAAGATGGGCATTTCCAAAAAATCACAATATATTATATAATTTTTATCCTGCAAAGTCAAAAAAAAGTGCTCATTACTGCCGATTATTCTTCGGTTTCTATTCCACTTTCCTCTATGGTTTCTGTTTCGGCTTCTTCCGCAGCCTTTGCTGCTTCTCTTTCTTCAGCTGCCCTTCGTGCTGCTTCCGGCATTTCCTCTTCATCAAATGTAATTTTCGGTGCCGACTGGTTTGTATTTTCCTTTTCTTCCTCTTCTTTTTTGGATGTGTCCATTGGACCGCCTACATAATATCCCTGCAAAATATCCCGAATGGAGAGGATGATCAGCCCTGCGCCCACTACTGCAAATACAACAGAAAAGCCCAGAAATAACATTTTTTGTGTTCCTTCATAATTGGAAATTCCCTGTAACAGCTGATACGTATTCCAGATCAGATATGCTCCGATCAGCACTTTACAAAGCAGCCAGTTTCTGGTGGATAAAGCATATTTTCTTGGTTTTTTTTCGTTCATAATGTGATGCTCCTTTTTCGTTATCTTGTATGACTTTGTTCTATATTCTAAATTTCGTTTAATGGTATCTCCATTGCACTGTATGACTTATTTTCCGTCATCTTCTTTTCTTACTTTTTTGCTTCCGACTCCGTTTCTATCAGATCCTTAATCACTTCTCCGGCTATGACCAGTCCTGCCACAGATGGCACAAAAGCTACGCTTCCCGGAGTGCTTCTCCTTCTGCCCGGATTTTTCTCCTTGGAAACACTATTTTCCTCTGTTCCGAAAGCAGCCTGTTTTTCTTCCAGAGAAACATCCTGCTTTTCCACCTTGGGTGAAATCGGCTTTTCCCTGGAGTAAACTACTTTACATTTTTTAATGCCTCTCTTTTTAAGTTCATGCCGCATGACCTTGGCAAGGGGGCACATTTCTGTATGATAAATATCCGCCACCTCAAACATGGTGGGATCCAGTTTATTTCCTGCTCCCATGGCGCTGATGACAGGAACTCCGGCTTTCTGGGCACTCATAATGATGTCAATCTTTGCTGTCACGGTATCCACCGCATCCACCACATAGTCATATTCTGTAAAATCAAATTCCTCTGCGGTTTCCGGCAGATAAAAGCAGTTTCTGGCATTCACTTCTGCATCCGGATTGATATCCAGGATCCGCTCTTTCATGACTTCTGTTTTATATCGTCCGATGGTCTTTGTAGTAGCAATAATCTGCCGATTTAAGTTGGAAAGGCAGACCGTATCACTGTCAACCAGATCAAATCTGGTTATGCCGCTGCGGACAAGGGCTTCTACCACATACCCGCCTACTCCGCCGATACCGAATACTGCTACTTTCTTTTTCGAAAGGCTCTCAACACCTTCTTTTCCAAGTAATAGTTCTGTTCTGGAAAATCGCTCTTCCATATACAACCTCCGGTCATATTTCCACACAATTTTCAATATATTCGGTATTATAGCAGAAATATTTCTATAATAGAACTATCTTTTTCCTGTTTTAAGACTATCTTTTCTTCTTTAAATTCTATCTTTTTTCTATGAGACTATCTTTTTCTTCTTTTGAGGAAATGATAGATATGCTGTGCAATCTCTTCCGGAGTCTCTTTTCTTCCCCCTTCGATCCATTTCATATACACATTGCAGAGTGCCCCGCCATAATAAAACAGTTCATATTTTGTTATGTGAAACTCCTCCGCCCGCTTCTCCATATAGCGGTTGATGGCATCAATAAAAACCGAATACAGATTGGCGTTTAGTAATATTTCTGCGAATTCATAATGTTCTCCAAAAAATCTGAGGCTGTGCAGAATATGGTCATATTCCTGAAATCCGCCAATATCCGCCTGTGCTGCCACATCTCTTTCATAATCCAGTACCAGTTCATCCAGATAATCGGAAAGCACTTCGATTTTATGGTCATAGTACTTGTAATAAGTCATACGGGAAACATGGGCCTGGCTCACAATATCGGTAATCCTGATTTCCTCCAGCGGTTTTTCTTTCATAAGCTGAAGCAACGCTTCCCCGATACATCGTCTGGTTTCTCTGTTCTTTTCTGTTTTTGGATTCGGCATATTTTTTCTTCTTTCTTGTAAACAATATTGGCAGGTAAACTGCCGGTTCGCTGAACCACATCGATATTTGAATTGGTGGATCGTTGACTTAGGAACGTTTACATTTTACCGCATTTTGTAAATTGCATCAAACATATATAAGTGTTACTATATGTTATAGTTTTAAAAACTACATGTCAAGGTTTGCTTATGTAAACAACTTTCCTATATTCGATATATGTTTTATGAAATGCTTTATGAAATGTTTTGTGAAATGCTTTATGAAATGCTTTATATAATGCTTTATAAAATGGAGGAAATGTAATGAAATTTATCAAATTAAGAAACAGAAAACCGGTTCTTCCAATCATGCAGGGAGGCATGGGGGTCGGCGTATCCAGAAGTTCCCTGGCCGGGGCTGTGGCAAAAGAAGGTGGTATCGGCATCATCTCCACTGCCCAGATCGGTTATGATGAGCCGGATTTTGAGACAGATACAGCAAACTGCAATCTGCGTGCGATAGAAAAACATATCCGTCTTGCCAAAGAAAAAGCAAACGGTAACGGACTGGTAGGTGTCAATGTCATGCATGCCCTGCAGCACTATAAAGATCATGTCATGACTGCAGCCCGCGCAGGTGCGGATCTGATCGTGTGCGGTGCCGGACTTGCAACGGATCTTCCGGATCTGGTAGTCGGAACAGATGCTGCCATCGCTCCTATCGTATCTTCCAGAAAAGCGGCCGAGTTAATTGTCCGTATGTGGCAGAAAAAATATAACCGTATCCCGGATCTGATCGTCATTGAGGGACCTCTTGCCGGAGGGCATCTGGGCTTTAAACGGGAACAGTTAGATGAACTGGATACTCTGGATTATGATGCTGAGATTCGTTCTATCCTGGAATATGTAAGAACCTTCGGAAAAGAAAATGGCTGTTATATTCCGGTTTTCGTAGGTGGCGGAATTATGAATCAGAAGGACGCTGATCATATCTTCTCTCTGGGTGCCGATGGTATTCAGGTAGCCACAAGATTTGTTGCAACCTGGGAATGTGACGCTTCTCCGAATTACAAACAGGCCTATGTAAATGCGAAAAAGGAAGACATCACCATCATCAAAAGTCCTGTAGGGATGCCGGGACGTGCCTTAAACAATGCATTTATAAAACGTACTTTAACCGAGCCGGTAAGCATCCAGAAATGTTTCCGCTGTATCAAAAACTGTAACCCTACACAGATTCCATACTGTATCACCAAAGCACTGATTGACGCAGTAAACGGAGATGTGGAAAACGGTCTTGTATTCTGTGGCGGCAGAGTGGATGAAATTCATGAAATTACCACAGTCAGAAATGTCATTGACGAGCTGCTCTCCTTAGGAGCCTATAAGAATACACAGCCGGTTCAGATGGCGGCTGGGTTTTAACATGAAACAAGCAAGAATTCTCCCACCTCTGCAGGTGGTGAGATGAATTG
>JBJENT010000168.1:0-11180 GCA_051880335.1 Lachnospiraceae bacterium | reverse complement strand
TAAATAATTCTCTGGTGGTATTTCTGTCGGTAAAATAGGGATCCAGATTTTTGGAAGGCACTTGTAAAACAGCACGATGAAACATAGGATCAATGTAATCGGGACCACATTTAAAGCTTCTAACATCCAGCCCTTTTCTGGCAAATAGTGTTAAAAGTCCACAAGTAATATACGTTTTTCCACTGCCACTACTGAGAGCAGTTAACATCAAACGGGGAAAATTTTTCTTCATCTTCTCTTCCTACTCGTTACCTTCCGCTGTTTCTTTCTCCTGTTTCATTTTCACCAATGGTAAAGCTAAAAATCGTTACCGGATTTTGTCCCATCATCAGATGATAATCGCCCATTTCTTTTGCTTTACTGACAGAAATCTGAACGATTTCCGGTTCCAGATGTTCCTTTTGCGCCAAAATCGTCATTTCGGATACTGTTTCCAGTGTCACCGCTGTCAAAACGACTCTGATTTCTGTCTTCTTTTCTGCCAGGGCATCATAGATTTCCTGTAAATGTCCACCGGTTCCTCCAATGAAAACATGTGTGGGAGATGGCAGTTCTCTTAAACCCTGAGGAGCAGTGCCTTGAATGATTTCCAGATTTTTTAATCGGAATTTTTCTTTATTCAAAGCGATTGCCCGGCATGCATTTTCTTTTTGTTCCAGTGCATACACGGTTCCCTTCGGACATAATAAGGCACATTCTACGGAAACGGATCCGGTTCCGGCGCCAATATCATATACAACTGCATTTTTTGTAGGTTTTAATTTGCAAAGGGAGAGTGCCCGAATCTCTTCTTTCGTCATCGGTACATGCTCCTGCCGGATAAAAGATTCGTCCGGCATTCCGGGAACTAATGCTTCTTCCACTGCTTTTCCCCATTCTATCAAAACCACATACAGTCCCTGCTGCTCTTCCGGAATCTTCTGCAGTATCTCCGGTGAGCCTGTTTCCACGATTTCCTCCGGATAAGAAAGCTGATATCCATAGGAAACGATTATCCTTTTCACTTTCTTTCCCGCATTCTTGTCTAAATCCTTGTCTGCATTCCCGGCTGTCTCTTTTTCTTTAAACTCCTTTTGTAGATCCAGGCCAAGCTGTTTTACAGCAGATACATCATCCATTAAGACAAAACACTTATTGTTTTGTCTTATTTGGGATAGAATATCACAGGACCTGCCATGTGCACTGAGCAGTGTCCAGTCCTGCCAGCTTGTCCCCAGCTTCGAAGCGAAATAGGAAACCGATGAAATTCCCGGCAATATTCTGATATTCCAATTACCCTTTGACTCTTCCTCCAGAAATGCGGCGGCACCACTGTAAAATCCGGTATCCCCTGATAAAACAACCACAGCATCGTGATACTGGGGATGTTCTTTTAAGTAAGACAAAACCTCTGCTTTTTTATAAATTGGAACCATACTCTTTCCATACCGTTCCACATCCTTTAACAGTCTTGGTGCACCAAATATGATCTGACAATTTCGCAGCGCCTTATCTGCGGATATGGTCATAGTGTCTTCCGATCCCATCCCGATTCCCACCAGGGTAAGGTTTGCCTTGTTGTCAAACAGTTTACATAACTCTGTTTTCATCTCATCAACCGTATATTTTGAAACCGAAGCTTCCTTTTTTTCAGGATTTTCCAGAATAATCGTCTGGCATCCACATTCTTCTGCCGCCTGGATTTTCTCCCAAAATCCACCTGCCGCTCCGGTTTCTTTTGTCACCATGTAAGTAGCCTGAACCTGTTTTATCATTTCCACATTCATTTCTTTAGAAAATGGTCCCTGCATGGCAATGACATGTTTTCCACTAAGCCCTGCCTTTTCGCAGAGTTCCAGACTTTCCGTGCTGGGAAGCACTCGGGCATAGATTCGATCGGTATCCTGACAGATTTTTACAAATTCTCCCAGTTGCTTACTTCCGGTGGTTAAGAAAATATTCCCCTCTTTGTTCTCTAAATAATAAGCTGCTTCTTTCATCGTAGAAAAAACACGCACATTTTCGCCCGGATAAGCATTCTTTTCTTTCTTGTCAAAGCTGCCTGTCTCCTGTTTTCCAAAGTCTCCATCACCCAAATCACGCGCCACGCGATAATATGGAATCTTTGTTATCTCACAGGCTGCCTGTATCTCCGAAGTCACTTCTGTCGCAAAAGGATGGGTGGCATCCACCACACAAATGGGACTGATCTTTTCCAGCTGTCTAATCATCTCATCCCGGTTCATCCGTCCCTCCAGCAGGGTAATATAGGGATTTTCTTCCATAACCAGACGTCCGTATTCGGTAGCTACGCTGACGGTACATTGTATTTTATTTTCTGCCAGCCATGCCGCAAGAGTGCGGCCTTCGCTGGTGCCTGAAAAAAGAAAAACATCACTCATATACTGTCCCTTCTGATACCTTCTTTTACCTCACGATACCCACGGGGCGTGACCATATGCTGACGGAGTACTTTTGTCTGCTGATTTCCGACAAACACTGTAGTAAACATATTTACCTGCGTATTACGAAGCTCTGACAACGCCAAAATCCTGCTCTTTTCACCTTCCCGGCCGATATTTTCCACAATTCCGCAGATTCGATCCGGCGGCAAAGTCTGAAGTAAAATGTCACAGGCCTTCTGCAAATAGTCTGCCCGTTTATGGCTGGAAGGATTATAAAGCACGATGCCCAAATCCGCTTTTGCAGCACACTCTAACCGGGTCACAATTTTTTCCCAGGGTGTCATCAGATCGCTGAGACTGATGATCGCAAAATCATGGATCAACGGAGCCCCCAGAACAGCCGCACCACTGCTGGCTGCAGTAATTCCCGGAATCACTTGAATGTCCAAACCTTTCAAAGTAACCTTTTCCTCATCCGAAAGCAGTCTTTCTCCTGCTTTTCCTTCCAATAACATCTTTTCTGCCACTTCATACATCAGACCGGCCATACCATATACTCCTGCATCACCGCTGCTGATCATGGCAACCCTTTTCCCGCAAAGAGTCTGTTCCAGTGCAAGCATGCATCTTTCTGTCTCCTTTTTCATAGGAGTAGTGAGGAATTCTTTTTCCTGAAAATGTTCTTTTATTAAGTTTACATAAGTTTGGTATCCTACTATGATATCACATTTTTCCAGTGTTTTCACTGCACGGATAGTCATATCCTCATAGGCCCCGGGACCGATTCCCACCACATATACTTTACTCAAAACAAATCTTTCCTTTCTGAATTCCCACCGCAAGGGTCATTCCCTGATAACTTACTTTCTTCTGCATCAGATAGTCCGCCCCTGCTGCTACAGCTGCTCTTTCGCAGACATTGGAAACACCCGTCACTTCCTTTACAAATTCCGATTCTGAAAAACACTCCTCCGGAAGTTGCTGGTTTTCCAGTTTTTCCGAAGAAAAAGTAAAAAAAGGCACATTGAGAATCTCTGCTGCCTGCAGGAGTCCCTGTTCATCCTTTTTCATATCAATAGATGCCATACACTTTACCGCATCCGGCACAAGCTTTAACTGATCCAGCACACAAAGGATAAATGCCATAAGTTCCTGTACATTTTTGCCCTTTTTACATCCTACTCCCAGAATCACATTTTTTGGAATCAGCTGCAAAGGTATTTCCTCAGTACGGTTGGAAATCACTACGATTGTAGCCTTCTCCTGCTGTCCAGAATCCTCATCCTGTAGTGCAGAGCTTTCTACCCATTGCACAGTCACCTCATCCGGCAGTGCACCTTCCACTTCAAAATCCTGTCCGGAAATGAAAATAACACATTTTTTTCCGTCCACAATAGCAGCTGCCACATCTTTGGCTTTCTTCATATCGGATATCTTAAGACCATTTGCTTTGGCAAAGGTATCTACTGCAAAGAGCTGATTTACATCACTGGCAGTGGTATTGATCAGCTGTCCCCCCAGAATCTCCGATAACAGTTCTGCCAGTTTTTCTCCACCACCCAGATGACTGGATAAAATAGGAATCACATATTTCCCCTTTTCGTCCATCACAATAACCGGTGGGTCTGATTTCTTATCTTTCACATAGGGTGCAATACTTCGAACTGCAATGCCACAGGCTCCTATAAAAAGGATTGGTTCCTTTCGCTCAAAGGCCTGAGCTGCAAACTCCCGGATATCACCTGCCCATGGGAGAATGAATTCCTCCGCTCCATACTGCCAGAATCGACATTTGGAATAGAGAGAAATAGAAAGTGTTTCTCCCTCTGCCAATCCCAAAGCAGATTCATACATTCTGCAGTCTTCCGACTCCAGAATTTCTTTTATTCTAATGGAAAGATTTTGTCCTGCTCTTGTAAAGCTGATGACGCTAATATTCATTATGTAAACCTTTCTTTATGGTTTTGCTTCGCTTTTCCTTGGTATTTAATATTATGTAAACCCATTTTGATCATAAAGAACATTTATTTATTCCAGATTTTCTTTACATCATTTTATTTTATCATTTAGTTGCATCAGATAATTCTTTTATCAGGCTCTCTGCCTGCTCCGTCTCTGCCAGCAATCCAAATTCATTGGAAAACAATATGACTTCGATTTGAACTTTATTTCCGGAAAACCGTCCGGCGTGATATTGTACCAGTCTGGCAGTTTCTCTCATTACAGCTTCTTTTAAGCCTTGTTTTTCCAGCAGCCGGACCACTTCATCTGTTGCCACACATTCCATGATCTGCGCGCTCAGACTCTCGTCACCACCAAACTGCTTTGCAAGCCGGGACAGCATATCCATTCTGCCATCCCCATATCCGGAATGGGTATTTTCGGTTCCGGCAGCAACCTTAACCAATTTCCCCAGATGCCCCGTAAAAAGGACCTTCTCAAAGCCAAGTTCTGCTGCAATCTCCATGGAATCTTTCACAAAATTGGAGCATTTCACCGCATGGTCCAGCGGATAGTGATACTGCTTCTGCATAAACTGAAGTCCATAATTTCCGGGAGCAATAGCGACCGCTTTCTCCCCCTGCGCCCGGTGCATCTTAAGCTCCACACGGATCGTCTCAATAAGTGCCTGATCACTCATGGGTTCCACAATACCCGAAGTTCCAAGCACAGAAATCCCACCTTCGATTCCAATCCTTGGATTGAAGGTTTTTTCTGCCAGATGTATTCCCTCCGGAATACTGACTGTCACCAGCAGGTCTTCCTTGCAATTATATAGTTTACATAACTCCAAAACCTTGTTTTTAATCTGTTCCCGTGGCCCGGAATTAATTGCCGCAGCACCAACCGGCTGATCCAGACCCGGTTTGGTTACTCTTCCTACGCCAATACCTCCCTGGATACAAATCTCCGGAGACTCCTCCTGTCCTATCCGACTCTTTCGTTCTACTCTGGCATATACCAACACTCCATTGGTAACATCCGGATCATCGCCGGCATCCTTGCGTACTGCGCAGCTGACATATTCCGGAAGATGCATATCGATATCCTCGATTTCCAGCAAGAGCAAAAATCCCTTTGGCGTCATAAGCTTTATATGGTCCACTCTTTCGCCGGTAAGAAGCATCTCCACAGCCGCGCCGGCAGCACCGGTGGCACAGCTTCCGGTAGTGTATCCATATGACATTTTCTTTTCATCCTTCACGATATATTCCTGAAGTTTCATGAGTTTTTATTTCCTCTTGTTTCATCCAGACCATAAAGAAGGGCATTGCATATTGCTGCTGCCACATTGCTTCCGCCTTTTCTACCCCGGTTCACGATACATGGCACATTACTTTCCATGATCAGTTCTTTGGATGCCACCACATTTACAAATCCCACCGGCACGCCAATGATGGCTGCCGGTCTGTAGCCTTCCTGCATCAATTCATACAGCCGGATCAGCGCAGTGGGCGCATTTCCGATTGCAAAAATAACCGGTTTATGTAACCTTGCCGCCCATTCCATACTCACTGCAGCTCTGGTACATCCACGTGCCTTCGCTTCTTTCATAACATCCGGATGGGCCATGAAGCAATGCGCCTCACCGCCCAGACCTTCCAATGTTCTTTTGGATATTCCGGATAATACCATATTGGTGTCCGTCACAATGTCCGCTCCTTTTCTCAGAGCATCATAAATAATCTCTTTCACCCCTTCCGAAAAATACAGGGTGTCCGCATATTCAAAATCTGCTGTTGTATGAATCACTCTTTTGATGATCTCTTCGTATTCTTCTGGCAGCTGCTTTCCCATTTCCGAAAGTTCTTTTGTTATGATGGCAAAACTGCTTTTTTCAATATCTGCCGGAAGAACATGCTCTATTTTTACCATTCGATTCCCTTTCTGGCCAGAATTCCTTTTTCATAGGGGTGTCTCTGCATCTTCATCTCTGTAATATAATCCGCATTCTCCAGAAAAAATGGATCCGGATCACGCCCTGTAATCACCAGTTCTATTTTCTCCCGATTTTCTCCTGCCACCAGAATTATCTTAGAAACCAGATCCCGGTCAAGCAGCCCATAGCGATAAGCAGATGCCAGTTCATCCAGCACAACCAACAGGGCCGGACCATCTTGATTCTGATCTTGCAATTCCTGAACTTCTGATTCCTGATATGCCGGTTCTTGACCAGCTGATTTCGCATTTTGCAGTACTCTCAACACTTTCTCCAGAATATGGTTGTGACATTTCGTGATTTCCTCTTTATCCTGCTCTGTCATATCTTTATAGAATCCAAAGTTTTTTCCGATAAGCTCTACTTCCAGGTTTTCCAGTTTCCGCAATGCTCCTATTTCAGAAGAAATATTTCCTTTCATAAACTGACAGAAAAGCGCCTTTTTCCCAGCACCGGAAAAGCGCACTGCAAGTCCTATCGCTGCTGTTGTTTTTCCTTTCCCGTCCCCATGATATACCTGTATCATTCTATTTCTTCCCCACACTTCTTACTTATTTTCTTATCTGGTTTTTCATGCCTACTATTACTTACTATTTTCGTCTGCTACTTTCTCTATTTCCGTTTGATCTGCTTTTTCATTCCATCTATCTCTCTGTTTATTCGCCCTGTAATATCTTATAAATCTTATCCATATCACAAAATTTACGGAATCCTTCCGCCAGCTTGTCAAACTGCTTTTCCCGGTATTCATCCAGGGAAATCATATCCTGCGCAGCAATCGATATTCCCTTTTTCTTTGCCAGAATATCTAACAGCGCGCAAATGGTTTCTTCACCATCCAGTATTCCATGAACATAAGAACCATATACCTGATCCTGATAAGCTCCGTCGGAGAAAAAGGCTTCCCCTTCACCGCTTTCTCTGGAAATCCTGGCAATCGGAGTGATCTTCTCTCCCTCCACTGCACTGCTGATACCCATATGAATTTCATAGCCTTCCATCGGCAGACCGTCAAGTCCTTCCAGAAACCCGTTGGAAATAGAAAAATACCCTTTCACCTGAGAACGCACTTTTTCCTTGGAAAGCACGGTTTTCACCGGTAAATATCCCATTCCCCTCAGTGCTCCGCCTTCTTCTGTGCCAAAAGGATCTTCCACCCATTGTCCCAGCATCTGATATCCGCCACAGATTCCAAATAAAACCGTTCCATTTTCTTTTGCTTTTCCAATGGCTCTTTCCATCCCGCTTTCCCGAAGCCATTTCAAATCACCCATGGTATTTTTAGTTCCCGGAAGTATGATCATATCCGGAGTTTTCAGATCTTTTATATGGTTTACATAACGCAAATTAATAAGAGGCTGGTGCTCCAACATCATAAAATCTGTGAAATTGGAAATATGCGGTAAGCGGATCACTGCTATATCAATCACTCCGCCTTTTTCAGCGCTAGAAAAACGCTCGGTTAAAGAATCTTCATCCTCCAAATCAATCTGTAGGTAAGGCATCACGCCAACCACCGGAACCCCGGCTCCTTCCTCCAGCATTTGAATCCCAGGATCCAGAATGGTCTTATCCCCCCGGAACTTATTGATGATCAGGCCTTTTACCCTTTTCTGCTCTTTTTCCTCCAGCAAAAGCATGGTTCCCAGAAGCTGTGCAAATACACCGCCTCTGTCAATATCCCCCACCAGAAGAACCGGAGCATCCAAAAGCTCTGCCAGCCCCATGTTCACAATATCATCCTGCTTCAGATTGATCTCTGCCGGTGAGCCTGCTCCTTCCACTACGATGACATCATATTCACTTTCCAATTTATGATACGCTGTCAGAATATCCGGAACCAGCTTTTTTTTATATGCAAAATAATCTCTGGCGCTCATATTGCCTAAGACTTCGCCATTCACAATGACCTGAGAACCCACATCATTGGTTGGCTTTAACAAAATCGGATTCATCGCCACATCCGGCTGGATTCCCGCCGCCTGAGCCTGCATCACCTGTGCACGACCCATTTCCAGACCGTCTTTTGTAATAAAAGAATTCAGCGCCATATTCTGTGACTTAAAAGGAGCCACTTTATAGCCATCCTGTTTCAGAACCCGGCAAAGAGCTGCCACAATGATACTTTTTCCCGCATTAGACATGGTTCCCTGAACCATGATTACTTTTGCCATTTTGTCGTCCTTTCTTTTGCCTGTCACTTGATCATCTTCCCCTTCAGGAGCCATCTTTGAATCTGCTCCAGAAGCACATCATTTTCTTCCCGTTTCCGAATTGCAATGCGATAATCACCTTCGGACAGGCCTGTAAAATTACTGCAGCTGCGAATGAGTATCCCTTTTTTCAGAAGCGCTTTTTCCAGTCCGGGCTTCGTAGAAAACATCAGGAAATTAGCTTCTCCGGGAAATACCCAGATCCCCATTTTTTCCAATCTTTCCTTCACATACTGCCTTTCCTTTACCAGCCACCTGCGGGTCTGCTTTACAAATTTTTCCTCAAAACAGGCTGCCACCCCTGCTTTCTGGGCAGGCAGGGAAACACTCCATGGCTGGGCATTTTCTTCCATTCTGCGGATCAGCTCCGTATTTCCGGAAAGGCCATATCCCAGTCTCAGTCCCGGCATACCATACATTTTTGTAAATGCTTTCACCACAAATAAATTGGTGACTACCTCTATTCTATCGGTAACACTTTTTCTTTTTTCATCCGACACAAAATCCATAAAAGATTCATCCAGTACCAAAAACAGATTTCCTTTTTCTGCTTTTTTCAGCATACTTTCCAGGATTTCTTCCGATAGTAATAATCCGGTAGGATTACCCGGATTACATAAAAATACCAGTTCCACATCTTCCGGAATCTCAGAAATATCCTGTATGGTAGGTGAAAAATCATTTTCTCTGGATAAACAGATTTTATAAATGTCCATTTCCGGAAAGCTTCCAAGAGCCTGCTCATACTCCTGAAACCCCGGGGCAAAAACAGCGGCCCGTCTGGGATGCAAAGTCTGCACCAACCGGTAAATCAAATCTGATGCACCGTTTCCACAGATGATCTGCTGCTCTGTGACACGGTTCCCCTGAGTTTTTTCCAGATAGCAAATGGCTCTTTTCAATTCTGTGCAGTCCGGATCCGGATAATGAACCGATTCCTTCACTCCCTGTATCGCTGCCTGGCAAACTTTCTCCGGCATACCAAAGCAGTTAATATTGGCTGAAAAGTCCAGGCTTATGGAGTTTTTATATATATTTCCGCCATGCTCATAGCGTGCCATGGTAACTTAGTCTTTCCTTTCTATCGAAACAATTTCGTTCTGTTACGATTATTTTAACCTATATATGCATAAAAAAGACATTATTGAATTGATGATTTCAACAATGCCTTGCAACCTTTTTTGTACATTTTCCGTACTTTTTCTATGCTCGCTTATCCGTACTTTGTATCATCTATCACTAATATGTTCCTACTGTACTTTTATTATGGTGTTCAATGAACACTTTAGCAAGCATGTTTTTTCTTTTTTATCATTTTCCCAAAGAAAAATAACTATCCTCTTAAGAAGGCCAACTATTTCAGAAAGTTTCCCCTTATTCTACAAAATCATTGAACCCCCACTTCTCCTATGATATGATACCTTCAAGCAGAAGGTACTATCAGAAACGGTAGGCGGTGTGCCCTCTTACAGAGGGTTTCCCTCTGGACGCAAGAAAGGAGGGATGGCTATGGTTACATATGAAGAACTGATCCAGTTTGGACTTTTGATCGTTGCTATTGTCAGTCTTGTTTACAAGATTGCAAAAAAATAACCGCCCCAGGCCAATGGTAGCGGTTATTTTTTAACACATCATTCGGCATACCGTCTATCGGTAGTGCCTTTTGTGATTCTTATTATATGGCAGGAAGACGGTAATGTCAAGCCGAGCGGCTTTTTCCTTACCGTACCGCAAAAGAAACTTCCTCGAGACAAAGGGCTATTCTACAGACAAAAGGGCTATACTGCGGACAAAAGAAACGTCCCCACTGCCAGCACAAATAAGAGCAGCGTCATCCACATCAGCATACATGCCCGGTGGATATCCTGCCTCTCTATCTCTCTGTCTGCATCTCCAATGGTTGGTTTTTCTACTATTTTTCCAAAATAACTGGCATTGCCTGCCAGCATAACACCAAGTGCCCCGGCTGCCACACTTTCCGTCTGGGCAGAATTGGGACTGGCATGCTTTCTTCTATCTCTTTTCCAAATACGAAATGCCTGTTTCATATTCATCCCCAGCACACCGCTGGCAAGAATCATGAAAATCGCACTTAGCCTGGCTGGAATCAGATTCAGCAGATCATCCAATTTTGCTGCCGGTCTGCCAAAATACATATACCTTTCATTTTTATAACCAATCATGGAATCCATGGTATTTACAGCCTTATATAAGTAGACCAGCGGAGCACCACCGATTGCCGCAAAAAAGACTGGGGCAATCACTCCGTCTGATGTATTTTCAGCCACGGTTTCCACTGCCGCCTTGATCACACCTTCTTCAGACAGATTAGCAGTATCCCGTCCAACAATCATGGAAACTGCATGTCTGGCCTCTTCCAGGCCCTCGTTCTGAAGCGCAGAATATACTTTCATACTTTCTTTCTGTAAAGACCTGGCTGCAAACATGGTATAGCACCAAAAGCTTTCCAGCCCCACACCAAGCCATATATTTACACGATATGCCCCCCATAACAGAAGTGCCGGAATAGAAGTTCCTATTGCAACCGTCACAATAACGGTTACTACACCTGCTATCAGCTCCCCGGTTTTATTCTTTGAAAATACTTTTCGAAAGACTTTTTCACAAAAAGTAATGCATGAC
>JBJENT010000167.1:0-11262 GCA_051880335.1 Lachnospiraceae bacterium | reverse complement strand
AGATTGATGGAGCTTCTCTTCTTGGAATGCTCAATGTGATCGGTTCCAATCTGATCGTGAAATATTCCGGAAACTCCAATCAGTTCCTTAGAGTTCTGGACCAGTATCAGACAAATTAAAACCTTTGTGAGATAACTGAAATCATAAAAGCCGCATTCTGCTACAATATCACACGACGTTTGGTTTGTTGATAAAAGCAAGGGTGCGGCTTTTTTTCATTTTATAATTTAAGATAGAGGTTTTATTAAAAACGACTTTTAATGATTTAGCAGATAACAGAGAATACAGTACATGAAATGGATGATTGGAGGAAAAAATGAAAGTAGAACATGTGGCAATGTATGTAAAGGATTTGGAGAAAGCAAGGGAGTTTTTTGTAAAATATTTTGGTGCAGTATCTAATGCGGGATACCATAATGAGCGGACAGGGTTTCGTTCGTATTTTCTGGAACTGGATGAAGGGGCCAGAATCGAGATTATGAACAAGCCGGGATTAGATAAGCTAAACAAAGCCGGGAATGACACCATGGATGAAAAAACGAATAAAATACAGGGGGAAGAGAAGGATAAACTCGGCTATGCTCATATTGCTTTTTCCGTAGGAAGCAGAGAAAAAGTGGATGAGTTGACACAGCAGATGAGAGAAGATGGTTATCATGTGGTAAGCGGTCCCCGGACTACAGGAGATGGGTATTACGAAAGCTGTATACTGGATCTGGAAGGAAATCGAATTGAGATCACAGTGTAGGTTTTGTCCTTTGTACTTCCGAAACATAAAGGGTGATTCGCTGTTCCATTACTTTTTTCGCAGAAAATCAAACTATAAGTTGAATTGTATCCGTATAAGAGTTACGATAAAAAAACAAAAGAAGTTAAACCGCGGCAGATAAGGAGAAAAAAGGACATGAAAATTACAAATGACATTCAATATGTAGGTGTAAATGACCATAAGGTGGATCTGTTTGAGGGACAGTATATCGTACCAAATGGTATGGCATATAATTCTTATGTGATTCTGGATGAAAAGATCGCAGTGATGGATACGGTAGATGCCGGATTTACGGAGGAATGGCTCTCCAATATCGAAAAGGTTCTGGGAGACAGAAAACCGGATTATCTGATTGTGCAGCATATGGAACCGGATCACTCCGCAAGTATTGGTGCATTTGTAAAAAAATATCCGGATATTACCCTGGTTGGCAATGATAAAACCTTTGTTATGATGAATCAGTTTTATGAAATGAGCGAGAACATTTCTCGATTATCTGTGAAAGATAAAGAGACCTTATCTCTGGGCGAACACACCCTGACCTTTGTTTTCGCACCAATGGTTCATTGGCCGGAAGTCATGGTGACTTATGACAGCAAGGATAAAGTGCTGTTCTCTGCAGATGGATTTGGAAAATTCGGTGCCTTGGATGCAGAGGAAGACTGGGCTTGTGAAGCTAGAAGATACTACTTTGGAATTGTTGGGAAATATGGTATGCAGGTACAGAAACTTCTGCAGGTAGCATCTACATTGGATATTCAGGCAATCTGTCCATTGCATGGACCAATCCTGACAGAAAATCTGTCATACTATATCGAAAAATATGATACATGGTCCTCTTATCGTGCAGAGGATAAGGGGGTTATGATTGCCTATACTTCTGTATATGGTCATACAAAAAAGGCGGCTGAGCTTCTGGCAAAGAAACTGGAAGAAAAGGGATGTCCCAAGGTGGTTCTGGCAGATCTGGCAAGAGAAGACATGGCTGAATGCGTGGAAGATGCCTTCCGGTATGACAGACTGGTACTGGCATCTACTACCTATAATGCAGACGTATTCCCAAAGATGAAAGAATTCATCCAGGCACTGGTGGAAAGAAATTATCAGAACAGAACAGTGGGCTTTATAGAAAACGGAACATGGGCACCTACTGCAGCAAGAGTCATGAGACAGCTGTTTGAGAAGAGCAAAAATGTCACTCTGCTGGAAAATACAGTGACTATAAAATCCGCAGTGAAAGCAGATACAGAAAAGAGTATTGAAGAACTGGCAGAAGCTTTGTTATAAGGAGGAACTTCTATGGGGAAACAGGAAAAAGAAATTTTTCGAAATGAATTGGCTGCAAGGCAGCAGGTGATCAGTGAAAAGAAACTTCCGGTTATTGTGATTCTGGAGGGCTGGGGGGCATCCGGAAAAGGCAGTGCCATAGGAAGCATCATCAAGTACATGGATCCCAGATTTTTCCGTGTATATAACATGGATATCATATCAGAGGATGAAAAAAGACGTCCGTTTTTATACCGCCATGCACTTCGCATGCCAAAGAATGGCCAGTTTTCTTTCTTTGACGGTGGCGTCATGGATGAGGTGACCAAAGCCTATCTTCATAAAGAGATAGATAAAGAAGAGTACGAAAAAAGAGTAAACAGTGTTATCAACTATGAAAGATCTTTAACGGATAACGGATACTGCGTCATTAAGTTTTTCCTGCATATCGATGAAAAGACACAAAAGGAGAGACTGGATGTCCTGCTCAAGGACAAAAATACGAAATGGCGGGTAAGCCCGGATGATCTGTGGCAGAATAAACACTATGAGAAATGCAGCAAGATATATAAAGACTATATCAAAGCTACCGACACCAAGGTCTGCCCGTGGCATGAGATCACAGCCACCAATAAGGATGATGTGGAAAAATTTGTAGCGAATACCATTATTGCACGGATTGATTCGGCACTGCAAAAGGAATATGTACCGGAAATTATAGAAGGTCCTTATGAAAAGGCTCCGATTAAGCCACTTTCTCAAATGGATCTAAGCGACAAAACGTTAACCGATGAGGAATACAAAACCAGGTTGAAAGAGCTTCAAAAGGATTTGAGCAAGCTTCATAATAAGCTTTATGCCAAAAAGATTCCGGTAATCATCGCTTATGAGGGATGGGACGCTGCCGGAAAGGGCGGGAACATCAAGAGAATCGCTTCTGCTCTGGACCCAAGAGGCTATGAGGTATTCCCCATTGCCAGTCCCACACCGGATGAGAAGAACAGACACTTCCTTTGGAGATTCTATAATCGGCTTCCCAAGACAGGACATATCGCTATTTTTGACCGGACCTGGTATGGACGTGTCATGGTAGAGAGACTGGAGGGATTCTGCTCTGAAAATGACTGGATGCGGGCCTACAATGAGATCAATGAATTTGAAAAAGATCTGACCGACTGGGGCGCTATCGTTATCAAATTCTGGGTTCAGATCGACAAAGATACCCAGCTGGAGCGATTTACCCTTCGCCAGAATACGCCGGAAAAACAATGGAAGATCACTGAGGAAGACTGGAGAAACCGTGAAAAATGGGATCTTTATGAAGGTGCAGTGGATGAGATGATTGAAAAAACCAGTACTACCTTTGCACCATGGTTTATTCTGGAATCCAATGATAAAAAATATGCAAGGATTAAAGCCTTGGAGATCTTGAAAGAAGAGATTGAAAAAAGGCTGTAAAAGATCATATAAGGCAGTATAAGACTGTGAAGTGCTAATATAAGTGTAGACTTTGCAGGTGAAAATCTTATCCACCCGTATACGATATGATTCCTTTCTTTCTGTTTATGAACTCACTGTATGATATGCAAACAGAAAGGAGATGATGAGATATTTGAAATCATAATTAAAGCCGGCATTTCAAACGCGACTTACGTCTTGAACGAGTGAAATGCCGGCTTACGTTTTGTTTATCTGCAGTGGCAAATTTTATTCGGATTTTGACTGCTCCAGGTGACTGCTTGTTGGAAGCAACGCCTTGATTCGTTCTAATTCGCCAATCAGTATCTCAGAGATGCTGACGACTTCCTGATAAGCTTCCTTTGCAGAAGCATAATCATCATCAAACATGGCGCTTATCACTTTGGCACCTAATTGATGAAGCTTTTTATGTTTATTTCCGATTTCATCCCAGATTGCCTTAAATTCAGGGACGGAAGGCTGAACGGAATGATAGAAATGACCAAAACGACATTTGCTATCATCTACCTGGAATGGAATAATGCTTCGGCTTTCTATGATTCGGCTTAATTTTTCAACCCATTTGCGATGTGCAGTGATTGCCCCTTCAATATAGGAAGCAAGTTCTTCGTTGGATAAAGCATAAAAGGCATCAGAAGACATACGCCCCATGTGAGCCAGTACATCATCCATTCGTTTTTCAATAGAGCTGATTGGTTTAATCGCAACAGTGCAGGCTTCCGCAATCTGGTTTAATCCTTCTGTATCGTCTTTCAAAATAGAGCAGGAATTTTCGATATTGCTGGAGCTTGCCTGGATTTCATTCATGCTGCTGGAAATTTCTTCGCTGACAGCCGCCAGATTACTGATACTGTCTGTGATCTCACCGATATGGGATTGATTTTCTTCATTAAGAGCCCATACATTCTTGATTTTTTGATTTACTTCTTCCAGAGATGCAATGGCAGAATTAACACTGGTAACGCTTTCTTCTGCGGCAGACTGTACACTTGCCACAAACTGGCTCATGTTATTGGTAAGGGTTTTGGTTTCGTCTGCAAGCTTCCTGATTTCATCTGCAACCACTGCAAAACCTCTGCCGGCCTCACCGGATCTGGCAGCTTCGATGGAAGCATTTAAGGAAAGCAGGTTGGTCTGGGAAGAAATATTCTGAATGGCACTGATGACCTCATTCATATTGTGAATAATATCAGAGAGCTGGTTCATATCCTTCTGCATTTTCTGGGATATGGAAATGGTATTCTCTGATAATTGTCGAATCTCTGTAAGGCTTTGCTGGCTGGAATCGATCTTCTGATATACGTTGGAAGATTCTTCAGAAACTGTAATAATAGTGGTTGTGAGATCTTCGTGACGCTCTGCAACGATTCCGGAAATGTTAGCGGATTCACTGGCGGCCATATGGATGTCCTTGGTTGCGGAAACAACACTCTGTGTAATCTTCTCAAGCTGCTCCGTGTAAAATTTGATTTCGAGATCTAAGGCACTGATTTCGGAAACTGCATTTACATTTAATTCATATATTTCAGCAAATGCATTACGACCGTTTTCCAGTCTTTTGTATACATCACCTAAGATGGGAGCAGATGTATAATCGGCAGCCTGCAAGTTGGCTAATGAGCTTACTAATGCTGCATCTACTTTTTTACGCCTCATATCGATATAACCCCCTTGAAAATAGTATTTGATAAAATCTATTATAGCATGAAAAACAGAAAAGGATATGGTATTTTGATATAAAATGTAGAGTTTTAATAGATGTGGGCTACTTGTGGAACATTTGTCATCTTGGTATAATATTTAGAAAGATTTTATCTATGCTTTTTGCAAAGGAGAGAAAACGGTAAATGGCAAAGGAACATCAGGAACAAATCAGAATTGTACAGGAAACAGTTGCAGGAAAGGAAATCACTTTTGCCCATGTGATGGGAGGACCGGCACCGATTGTGTATCAGAAGCTGGGCCTGAACCCACAGGTAGATTATGGCTCATCCGCAATCGGGATTATGAATATGACACCACCGGAATCTGCGGTCATAGCATCGGATATCGCTGTGAAGAGCGGAAATGTTTATCTTGGATTTGCAGACCGTTTTACCGGAACATTGATCATTACCGGAGAACTTTCCGATGTGAATTCTGCTCTGGAAGAGATCGTCAATTATTTCCGGGATGAAATGGGATATGTAGTCTGCAAGATTACGAAAAGATAGGGTAAGATGCCATGATGGAAATGTCAAGAGAAGAACTTTTGGAAAAAATTTTCCAGGATGATTTCGAACATCTAAAAGGCAAAAAGCTTCGGATGACCCGTGTAAGAGTGCCGGGGAAAGAAGTTTGTATGGCACATATTCTCTGCCCCTCTGATACCTGTATTTATCAGAATCTGGGGCTGCATATCGGGGTACACGAAGGAGAAGACCATACGGGAGAAGCCATCGGCATGATTCGTTTTACACCCTGGGAAGCAGTGGCTGTAGCCGCAGATGTAGCAGTAAAAAGTGCCCATGTTGAAATTGGGTTTATGGATCGCTTCTGCGGCTCTCTGATTATTACAGGGGGACTAGCCCAGGTGGAGACAGCGGTGGAAGAAGTCGTTCGATATTTTAGGGAAGAGCTGGGGTTTAGAATCTGTGAGATTCACAAGAGCTAGAACTCCAAATCAGATAACATATGAAAAAATTATTTTTGATGGGAAGAAGTGAAGCCGGTAAAACGTCTTTGACACAGGCGTTAAAAGGAGAAGAACTTCACTATGTAAAAACTCAATATACAAATGCGTCGGAGGATACCATCGATTCGCCGGGAGAATATGCAGAATCCAAGCGGTTTAGCGTGGGACTGGCATGTTTTTCCTTTGAAGCGGATGTGATCGCCATTGTACAATCTGCAGATGAACCATTTAATCTGTTTGGTCCATGTCTGCACACCTTTATTCTCAGACCATTGATTGGTGTGATCACAAAGACCGATTCCTCTTATGCTAATATCCCGATGATTGAGCAGTGGATGAGAGAAGCGGGATGTGAACGTATTTTTCATGTAAATAATGTGACAAGAGAAGGAATCAGCGAGCTGCTGGAGTATTTGCAGGATGACCTGCCGAAACTAACCTTAGAACAGGCGAAGTTTAAGCAGCGCCTTGGACTGAATGAGTGGGACCCGCTTCCGGAAGGAGTTCATTATCCGGAAGGAATATAAAAAGAAAAGAAGGAGTTTTCAACATGAAAAAACTATTTAGCAGTTTGCCATTTCGACTGGTACTGGGGATAGCCATTGGCATCATTCTGGGCCAATTCTTTAACGAAGGTGTGATGACGGTAGTCGTTCCGATTAAAAATATTCTGGGACAGATCATCATGTTCTGTGTACCGCTTATTGTGATCGGATTTATTGCCCCTTCCATAACCAAACTGGGAAGCAATGCATCCAAGCTTTTGGGAGTAGCGGTTCTGATTGCCTATGTGTCTTCTGTTTTGGCTGCTTTTATGAGCATGGGAGCAGGATATGCACTGATTCCCCATCTTTCCATCGCCAGTGATGCAACAGTGAAAGAGCTTCCGGCCGATGTTTTCGGGCTTTCCATTCCCCAGATCATGCCGGTAATGTCAGCCCTCGCACTCAGCCTTTTGATCGGTCTGGCAGCAGTCTGGACAAAAGCAGAAACCACCATCAGGCTTTTGGATGAATTCCAGAATATCATTCTGGAAATTGTAAAAAAAGTGGTGATTCCGATTCTGCCATTTTATATTTGTGCAACATTCATCTGCCTGTCCTATGACGGAACTGTAACAAAGCAGCTCCCGGCATTTTTACAGATCATTGCCATTGTTATGATTGGGCATTATATCTGGCTGGCTGTTTTGTATCTGGTTGCAGGCATTTATTCCGGATTAAATCCGATAGAGGTCATCAAATATTATGGCCCGGCGTATCTGACCGCAGTAGGTACCATGTCTTCGGCTGCAACCCTTTCCGTGGCACTGGATGGCGCCAGAAAAAGCAAAGTACTTCGAAAAGATATGGTGGATTTTGGAATTCCGCTTTTTGCCAATATCCATCTTTGCGGTTCCGTACTGACAGAAGTATTTTTCTGTATGGCAATTAATCTGATGCTTTACGGAACACTGCCTTCCGTAGGAACTATGGTTTTGTTCTGCGTCCTTTTGGGAATCTTTGCAGTGGGCGCTCCTGGCGTGCCGGGTGGAACAGTGATGGCATCTCTGGGTATTGTGATTTCCGTGCTGGGATTTGATAATGCAGGTACAGCAATGGTTCTGGCAATCTTTGCACTGCAGGACAGCTTTGGTACTGCATGCAATGTGACAGGAGATGGGGCTCTTACCCTGATCTTGACCGGATATGCAAAGAAGCATCATATCGAAGAAAATTCACAGAAAGCTGTGGAGTTCTGAATAGTTACGAAAATGTAGAAATGCAAATGACAGAAATGTAGAGACGTGGAATTTCAGAAAATATAGAGACGTGGAATTTTGAGATATGGAATATAGTCATATAACACATCCCTTTGACCCGATTTATGATGGGAATTCCCGTATTTTGATCTTGGGAAGTTTTCCATCCGTGAAATCCAGGGAACAGCAGTTTTTCTATGGACATCCCATGAACCGCTTCTGGAAGGTGATGGCAGGCGTATTGGAAAAAGATGTTCCGGTCACGGTGGAAGAAAAGAAAGATTTCCTTTTGAAAAATGGCATTGCTGTCTGGGACGTTATCGAGAGCTGTGATATTAAGGGCTCCAGTGACAGCAGTATCCGGAATGTGGTTCCCACTGATATAGCCGGCGTGCTTAAGGAAAGTAATATCAAAAGAATCTATACCAATGGGAAAACAGCGGGAGCACTGTTTGCAAAATATCAGGAAAAAGCAATTGGTAGACCTGCAGTGATCCTGCCTTCTACCAGTCCCGCAAATGCAGCATATTCTTTGGAACGGTTAATTCAGATATGGAAGGAAGAACTGGATTTTTCCTAAAAGAAAATGGGGACAAAAGAACAAGGGTATATTAAAATAGGAATGTATATACTAAAAAATCAGCAAAAATACAGATGGGGGTATTAGAAATGGCAAATGACAGAAGACCGGATGATATGGTCCGAATCACAACACCAGAACTGGCACAGGCATTTATCGATGAACAGGTGAAGCTGGTGCAGGAACAGGTGGGAGACAAAAAAGTGCTGCTGGCACTTTCCGGAGGTGTGGATTCTTCCGTAGTGGCAGCACTGCTGATCAGAGCAATCGGCAAACAACTGGTATGCGTGCATGTAAATCATGGACTACTACGTAAAGGCGAGCCGGAGCAGGTTATTGAAGTGTTCCGCAATCAGATGGATGCAAACCTGATCTATGTGGATGCAACAGACCGTTTCCTGGACAAACTGGCAGGTGTGTCAGATCCTGAGAAGAAACGTATGATCATTGGTGGAGAGTTCATCGAAGTATTCGCAGAGGAAGCACGGAAACTGGAAGGTATCGAATTCCTGGCACAGGGAACTATCTGGCCGGATATTCTGGAAAGTGAACATGGAATCAAAGCACATCACAATGCCGGCGGTCTTCCGGAAGATATGAATTTTGAACTGGTTGAGCCGGTAAAGATTTTGTTTAAAGATGAAGTTCGTGTGGTTGGAAAACAGCTGGGACTTCCGGATGGTATGGTATTCCGCCAGCCATTCCCGGGACCTGGACTGGGTGTAAGATGTCCGGGAGCAATCACCCGTGACAGACTGGAAGCTGTCCGTGAATCCGATGCTATTTTACGGGAAGAATTTGCGAAAAATGGTCTGGAAGGAAAGGTTTGGCAGTACTTTACTGTAGTGCCGGATTTCAGATCAACCGGTATCAAGGATGGCAAGAGAGCTTTTGAATGGTCTGTTATCATTCGTGCGGTAAATACTACCGATGCCATGACAGCCATCGTTCAGGAAATTCCATTTGACCTGATGTGCCATATCGTTGATAGAATCACGAAAGAAGTGCCGGGCGTAAATAGAGTACTGTACGACTTCACACCAAAACCAACTGGCACGATTGAATTTGAGTGATAACGAGCCAAGCGAATTAGAACCAATCCGGCGTAGCCGGATAGAATAAAAGGAACCAGAGCCCGGATGAAAATTTATTTTCAATCCGGGCTCTGGTTCTTTTTATTCGCAATATGCGAAGCATGTAGGTTCTAATTCATTTGGCGACAACATACAGCGAGATGAAGCGAAGCGGAATCGAGCTGCTTTCTCAAGGAGAGTGAGTTGATACGAAGCAGCGATAGATGAAGCGAAGCGGAATCGAGTTGCTTCAGAGCTACTTTACTGCCAGTAGCTTTTTGAAAACAAACTAAGCAGTAGTTCCTTTCTACCACAAGCCACCATATGAGAAATCTCTTACTGCTACTATAAACATGTTTTAAGGTAGACAGTAAAAAGCTCATTTTTCCAAGGGATGATTCCATTTGTCATGTAAAATAATGTGAAAAAATACTGCCTATTTTTCGAGATTGGGAAACAGGCGGTAGGCGTTCTTGCGACAGGTGTGTCATATGGATAATACCTTTAAGAATAGTGGACGTGAATGAAATGCTTCGAAAAAATTTATATTTAGGGTAATACTGGAATATATGCGTAGAGATAGTTTAGATGTATTGTACGTTAATCATTACCTGTATGAGAATGAGATGATAGGAATGCTGATGGAAGAATTAAAAAAATGAGAATTTTTCACGTTGCATAACCACAAAGAGAATGATATAATCGAAAAGTCTTAATGACAAATAAAAAGAAAGAGCACATATCGTGTAAGGTGAGGAAATGTTTCATAGATAATTTGATTTAGGCAAAACACATAGTATAGAAAAAGACCTGTGAAACGGGCCTGTTATTTGTGTATGCTCAGATTGAATTATCGCATTCATTTTTCCTTATTCTTATCTACTGATAATAATATAGGTTTATTTTGCGGTTCTATTTTGCGTATGCATTATAGGACCGTTTGTTATTTACAGGCGAAGGGAGATCTTATGGCTCAAATTAACGTATGCAATTTGACCTTCGCATATGAAGGCAGTTTTGATAAGGTATTTGATAATGTTTCTTTTTCCATAGATACAAATTGGAAACTTGGTTTTATAGGAAGAAATGGAAAGGGAAAAACTACTTTTTTAAACCTTTTACTGGGGAAATATGAATATAGCGGAAGTATCAGTAAAGGAATCATGTATGATTATTTTCCATACAGGATTTCAGTTGAGGATATGTCAAAAAATGCAGACGATTTGATGGAAAAATGGAAACCCGGTGTGGAGAACTGGCGTGTAATGTGTGAATTGTCAAATTTGGGAATTGATAACGAAATTTTGTATCGGCCTTTTTCGACACTTAGTTTAGGAGAAAGAACAAAGGTGATGCTGGCTGTGCTGTTTTCCGGAGAGAATGATTTTTTACTGATTGATGAGCCTACCAATCATTTGGATAAGGATACCAGAGAGATTATAAAAAAGTATCTTTCCGGTAAGAAGGGATTTATTTTGGTTTCCCATGATAGAGATTTTTTAGATGCATGCATTGATCATGTACTGGTGCTCAAGCGTGTTGGCATAGAAGTCCAGACAGGAAATTTTTCCAGTTGGTGGGAAAACAAGGAACGTGCTGATATGAATGCAAAAGCCGAAAACGAGAAACACCTAACAGAAATAAAAAAGCTTAAGGAATCGGCAGACAGGTCAAAGCGCT
>JBJENT010000166.1:0-11290 GCA_051880335.1 Lachnospiraceae bacterium | reverse complement strand
TATTTCTGCTGATTGATATAAGACATGAGCCATCTGCCAATGACAGGCAGATGTACAATTGGATCATTGAGCAGGGTTATCATCCCATCATCATTGCAACCAAAATGGACAAGATAAAACGAAGCCAGTTGCAAAAGCATATCAAAATGATTAAAAACGGGCTTGAAGTAGTTGAAGACACTATTGTCATTCCTTTTTCTGCACAGACCAAACAGGGCAGAGAGGAAATCTATGAGCTGCTTGATGATATGATAGAACATTTCTATGAGGATGATGAAGAATTCGCGCAGTCCCAGGAGTAAAGGGATTCGGGAGGTGGTTCATTTGGAAAATAGAAGAAGAACTTATGGAAAGGCAATTATTAATTTGTCGATTGCTGTTATGATAGGAATTCTTATGATAACGGTGCTGCCAAGATGCCTTTCTTTTTTTATGCCTTTTGTAATAGGACTTATTCTTTCTGCACTGGCAGCAGCTCCGGTCAGATTTCTGGAAGAACGACTGAAAATCAAAAGGAAAGCAGGAACAGTATGTGTGATCATCTTTGTTCTTGCTATGATACTTATGGCAATTTATTTCGGAGGACTTATCCTGACTGAGCAGGTCAAAACCTTGATTGACGAACTGCCGGAGGTTATTTCCCGATTTAAAAGGGAAATCAATGAAATCAGTATCAGCATGGCCGGAGTATATGAAAAGCTTCCGGTTGAAATGCAGGAAATCTGGGACAGTCTGATCGAAGGAACGGAACAGTCTTTAGGAAATCTCATTGCAAATGCAGGAAATCCATCTTTTATTAAAATCGGCAATATGGCCAAACAGTTACCAAGTGTCTTTATTGCCGTAATTATGGCATTTCTGTCGGCCTATTTCTTTACAGCGGAAAGAGCAAGCATGCATAATTTCTTTCATGATTATCTGCCGGCAGGAGTACAGAAGTATTGCAGGATGATCCAGAAAGGTATGAGCTCTGCTCTGGGAGGCTATTTTAAAGCCCAGCTTAAAATAGAACTTATGGTGTATGTGATTTTGGTAGTGGGGCTTCTTATTCTACGGGTACATTCTGCATTCCTGGTAGCTGCAGGTATTGCATTTGTGGACCTGCTTCCGGTTTTTGGGGCAGGAACTGTTCTGTGGCCCTGGGCTGCGATCATGCTTTTGGGACGGGAATACCGGATGGCAGTAGGGCTGATGATTATCTGGGCAGTTGCTCAGGTCTTTCGTCAGATTATACAGCCAAAGATCGTAGGAGACATGGTGGGAATTTCTCCTGTTCCTACCCTTTTCCTGTTATATATCGGTTATAAGTTTGGTGGACTTGTAGGACTTATTATTGCAGTGCCTATTGGTATTATTCTGCTGAATATGTATCAGGCAGGAGTGTTTGATACGGTGATCAACAGTATCCGCATACTGGTAGTTGGGCTGAATAAATACAGAAGGTTTCAGCCGGAAGATCTGAAATTATTACAGGAAGAAAAAGAAGAAACCGGAAAAGATAAAGAATAGGCTGAAAAACAGAGAAGAAGCCGGAAAAGACAAGGGGCAGATTGAAAGAACAAAGAAGAAAACGGAAATGCCGGGAATAAAATGAAAATACTGGATATTTTTGCCCTGTCGTTTTATAGTAAAAAAAAGAGGTTTTCCGGAGGTCTTTCATGACTGATATTTTATTCTATCAAAATTACAATCCTGTTGCAGATGTATGTACGATTGTATTCTGCATCATTTTTCAGATCATATTGCGATCCAGTTATACGCAGAAACAAAAGAGTCTGTTTCTTTTTGCTTCTGCGACTGGGTTTATTTCTTTTGCAGCTTTTTCCGACATTACCTATCATATTCTGCTGGATAGTATGACATCGGGCAATACGTTCTGGATTTATTTTTTCCGGAATGGCTTTTATATCAGCCTAATGCTTTTATTTGTTATCTTCTGCTATTATCTGGGTCATACCATGGACGTGAACTTTAGCAGAAGACATATGCTGCAGTTTTTCATCTGGTTAGGGGCAGTAGTTGGAGCGGTTGCAGAAATCACTGCACCATGGACACATTATGGCTTCTATATTGATTCCGAACTTCAGATTCATCAGAATTATTTCACGGATCCTTTCCGGAATGTTTATATTTATTACATATTCCTCATACTGTGGATTATGATTTCTTATCGAAGAAAAATGATATCCAAAATGTTTTGGTGTATCATGAAGATTCTGCTGATATCTGTTCTCGTTATGACAATGCAGTATCAGCTTATGAGCACATCCTATACCTGTATCACTTTCCTGTTTCCTATGTTAGCTGTTCTGTTTTTATTCCATTATAATTCTTATGATGTGGAAACCGGAACATTGGATTCCAGAGCTTTTGGAAATTATACCAGGGAATTAAACGGGAAAGAGTTTATGATGATCAGCTTATATCTGAGAGATATCAGCGTCAAAAGGATGAAGCAGTTAATAGAACACTTTTTTCATTTTAATGAGCAGTTTTTTTATAAGCCCTGTACATTCCGTATGCGGGATGGAAAATTTGTAATGCTTTTTCGAAAAGATCTGAATCCGGATGCTGAAAAGAAGATTCCTCAGATGCTGGAGGATTTCTATGAACTATACCAACGATTCAAAATTGATTACAGGCTGGTAATCATCTATTCAGATCCAAGGCTGGTTTCCGGAGAGGATTATATGGCTCTGGATGAGTTCATAGAAGAAAAACTGCCTATTAATAGTGTGGCATATAGCAGTAAAGAGGATGTAGATGCTTTTCTGCAGATGAAGTATGTTTTGGAACAGCTAAATGATATCAATGAAAAGGGTGATTTAGAAGATGAAAGGGTTCGGGTATACTGTCAGCCGGTTCTGAATACCAAAACAGGGGTTTTTTCATCGGCTGAAGTACTTATGCGTCTGAATCTGCCGAAGCTTGGTATTGTTATGCCAAATCTAGTGATACCCCTTGCAGAAAAGCATGAAATGATTCACACCATAAGCAGGATCGTTTTAAATAAAACCTGCCAGAATATCAGAAAACTGGAAGAGGAAGGCTATGAACTAAGCCGGGTTTCTGTTAACTTCTCTATTATGGAGTTGAAGGATGTGCATTTCTGCGATGAACTGTTGGAAATTATGGACAAAAACCAGGTGCCTTATGAAAAGATCGCAGTGGAACTGACAGAGAGCAGAAATGAGACCGATTTTGAAATCATGAAACAGATTATGTGCAGGCTTCAAAAGCATGGCATTCGTTTCTATCTGGATGATTTTGGGACAGGTTATTCCAATTTTGAACGTATTATTGAACTGCCTGTGGACATCATCAAGTTCGACAGGTCGCTTACTATTTTATCAGGACGGGATGCAAATTCCAGAGATCTGGTCGGAAGCTTTTCGGATATTTTTACCCGTGCAAATTATCAGGTGCTGTTTGAAGGTGTAGAAACCGAGGATGATGAGCAAAGATGTGAAAATATGAATGCACAGTATTTACAGGGATTCAAATATTCAGAACCTGTTCCAATGATGCAGCTGGGGCGTTTCCTGAGTAAAAAAGGATGAAAAGTACTAAAAGTATGATGGCTGTCAGATTCCATAATGGGTCTGGCAGTTTTTTATAGGGCATTTCTTCGAAAATTCTGTTTAGGGAGGCGTGGAAGATGGGAATACTTTATACCAAAACCGTAACAAAAAAGGAGAGAAATAATGAGATATTTTGTAAATGAGAACTGCATCGGATGTGGATTGTGTGAAAGCATCTGTCCGGAAGTATTTGAAATGACAGGAGAAGGCGTTGCCAGCGCAACTGAAAACGAGGTAGAGCCAGACCATATGGATAAAGCAGGTGAAGCGATGAACAGCTGCCCTGTTGCAGCGATTGAGGAAGGGTGACAAAAGGCATAAAGATAGTGTTCGAGAAACTTGTTCTGCCAGAGAAAATTCTCTTGCGATAGAAATCTAAAAAGTTCATAAATAATTAGCACTCGCCTCTTGACAGTGCTAACAACAGGTGCTAATTTAGAGTCGTAATAAGAAATTAAGAATTGCCGGATATGCTGAAGGCGTTTTCGAAGGGAGGTTTTTTTATGAACATTTCAAAATTTACACAAAAGTCCCTACAGTCAGTGCAAGACTCGGAAAAATTAGCATATGAATACGGAAATCAGGAAATAGAGCAGGAGCATCTGCTTTACAGCCTTTTGACGATAGAAGACAGTCTGATTCTGAAGCTGATTGAAAAGATGGAGATTCAGAAAGAATACTTTACCAATAGAGTGCTGCAGGGCGTGGAAAAAAGAGTAAAGGTACAGGGTGGCCAGGTCTTTGTTGGAAAAGATCTGAATAAAGTACTGGTCTGCGCTGAGGACGAGGCAAAGCAGATGGGAGATGAGTATATCTCGGTAGAGCATCTGTTTCTGGCCATGATTCATTATCCAAATAAGGAAATAAAAGATATTTTCAAGGAATTTGGCATCACCAGAGAGCGGTTTTTGCAGGCACTGTCTACGGTAAGAGGAAATCAGAGAGTGACTTCGGACAACCCGGAAGCTACTTATGATACTCTGGAGAAATATGGGCAGGATCTGGTAGAAAAGGCAAAAAATCAGAAGCTTGATCCGGTCATCGGACGAGATAACGAAATCCGGAATGTGGTACGTATTTTGTCCAGAAAAACAAAGAATAATCCGGTGCTTATCGGGGAACCGGGTGTAGGTAAAACAGCGGTAGTAGAAGGACTCGCCCAGCGTATTGTGCGAGGGGATGTGCCGGAAGGTTTAAAAGATAAGAAAATATTTGCTCTGGATATGGGAGCATTGGTTGCCGGTGCAAAATATCGTGGTGAGTTTGAAGAGCGACTGAAAGCTGTTCTGGATGATGTGAAAAATTCAAATGGTCAGATCATACTTTTCATCGATGAGCTTCATACAATTGTGGGAGCCGGCAAGACAGATGGTGCACTGGATGCAGGGAATATGCTAAAGCCCATGCTGGCCAGAGGCGAACTGCATTGTATCGGTGCCACCACGCTGGATGAATACCGGCAGTATATCGAAAAGGATCAGGCTCTGGAGAGAAGATTCCAGCCGGTAACGGTAGATGAGCCCACTGTGGAAGATACGATTTCTATTTTAAGAGGGCTGAAAGACCGCTATGAAGTATACCATGGTGTAAAAATCATGGACAATGCACTGGTCAGTGCAGCTACGCTGTCCAGCAGATATATTTCCGATCGTTTTCTGCCGGATAAAGCAATCGACCTGGTGGATGAAGCCTGTGCCCTGATCAAAACAGAAATGGACAGCATGCCTGCTGAACTGGATGAACTGAACCGGCGTGTTATGCAGATGGAAATCGAAGAGGCAGCCCTGAAAAAAGAAGAAGACAATCTGAGTAAGGAACGTCTGGCAGATCTGCGCAAGGAGCTGGCAGAACTAAAGGATGAGCTGAATAATCGGTTAGCACAGTGGGACAATGAAAAGAACTCTGTGGATAAATTGTCAAAGCTGCGTGAAGAGATCGAGAGTATAAACGGACAGATCGAGATCGCACAGCGAAACGGTGATTATGAAAAGGCCGGTGAACTACAGTATTCTAAACTGCCAATGCTGAAAAAGCAGTTGGAAGTGGAAGAAGCAGCAGTGAAAGACAAGGATCTGTCATTGGTTCATGAAAAAGTCACAGAGGAAGAGATTGCCAAGATTATTTCCAGATGGACGGGAATACCGGTAGCCAAACTGACAGAAAGTGAAAGAAATAAAACACTGCATCTGGATGAGGAACTCCATAAGAGAGTCATTGGACAGGATGAAGGTGTGGAAAAAGTAACGGAAGCCATTATTCGTTCCAAAGCAGGGATTAAAGATCCTACCAAACCAATCGGTTCCTTCCTGTTCCTGGGACCAACCGGTGTGGGGAAAACAGAGCTTGCCAAAGCACTGGCCGCCAGTCTGTTTGACGATGAGAACAATATGGTACGAATTGACATGAGTGAGTATATGGAGAAGTATTCCGTATCCAGACTGATCGGAGCGCCTCCGGGATATGTAGGTTATGAAGAAGGTGGGCAGCTGACTGAAGCAGTCAGAAGAAAACCGTATTCTGTTGTTCTGTTTGATGAAATCGAAAAGGCACATCCGGATGTGTTCAATGTACTCCTTCAGGTATTGGATGACGGTCGTGTCACCGATTCACAGGGAAGGACTGTGGATTTCAAAAACACGATTTTGATCATGACCTCCAATATCGGTGCAGAATATCTGCTGGATGGCATTGAAGAAGATGGCAGCATCAGCGAAGCCTGTGAAAAACAGGTATTAGCAGAACTCCGGAATCATTTCAGACCGGAATTCCTGAATCGACTGGATGAGACAATTCTCTTTAAGCCACTGACAAAAGAAAATATTGGTGGTATAATTCACTTGATCATTCAGGATTTGAATAAGAGACTGAGTGACCGTGAACTTAAGATTGAATTGACAGAAGCGTCAGAAAAGTTTATTGTGGACAATGCATATGATCCAGTCTATGGTGCAAGACCACTGAAACGATATATACAGAAGTATGTTGAGACACTTTCTGCAAAATTAATCTTATCCGATGTGTTACATGAAAAGGATACCATTCTTATTGATGTGGAAGACGGAAAACTTGTAGCCAGAAGAAAAGCACAATAAGAAAGGTGCAATAGAAAAGCACGATAAGAAATATGAGTAAAAGGTAAGCCAAAAAGTACATTATAAAGTATGTTTTGACAGGAGGAAGACAATATGATTCCATCAGACCCGGTTATGCTTCTCAGCTTTTTGAATTTAAAGCTGCGGGATTATTATAAAGATCTGGATGCACTGTGTGATGATCTGGATGTATCCAGACAGGAAATCGTAGAGAAGCTGAATGCAATCGATTACCATTATGATCCGGAGAAGAACCAGTTTGTATAAGTACAATTTGTATAAGAATAATTTGTAAAGAATAATTTGTAGGAGTACTTTTTGTAAGAATACTCTTTGTGAGAATACTTTTTGCCAAGATGAGTGCATATAATAGTTCCAAACATATGAAAAGGTTTGAAGTTATGCACAGGCATATGGGTTGGAACAGAGAGAAGAAATGGTATAAGAAAGGACAGGAGCTATGTATTTTTACCATGGAAGTGGTATTGATACTGCTCCTGTTTTTGTGCTTTCAGGATTTGAAAAAAGTAGAAACAATAAGTGTGAGCAATGCGGCAGCGATAGAGGAAGCAAAGAAAATCGCATTGACTTTTGATGACGGACCCCATCCGGTATATACGGAAATGCTTTTAGATGGTCTGAAAGAAAGAGGAGTGAAGGCTTCCTTTTTTGTGCTTGGGAAAAATGCGGAAATCTATCCGGAGCTGGTGAGCAGGCTGCAGGAGGAAGGGCATCTGATTGGAAATCACACCTATAGCCATATTCAGCTGACAAAAAGAAATGCGGAAAAATTTGAAGAGGAACTGCTTCAGACAGCGAAGCTTCTTCAGGACATCACCGGTCAGGAAATCCAATATGTACGTCCTCCCTATGGGGCATGGGATAAGACCTACGAAAAGAAATGGAATATGCTTCCGATCCTGTGGAATATTGATCCCAAGGACTGGAAATGCAACAGTGCAGACTTGATTGCCCGCAGAGTCATCGCCAAAGCAGAGGACCATGGAATCATCCTGCTTCATGATGAATATGAAAGCAGCGTACTGGCTGCATTTCAGATCATAGATGAATTAAAAAAACAGGGATACGAATTTGTCACGGTGGACGAGATTTTGTTTGACTAAAAAAGATTAGGAGAAAGTTGTTGGCAGTGAAATGATATTGTGATAAAATGTATGGTATCAAATGATACCGTATGTAAAGAGGATAAAAATGGAAAATTACCGTATTGAATCAGAGGAAGAGATAAGTGCTTATCTTGGAAAACTAAAATATGCATTGAATGCTGGAGCAAAATTAGTGTTTCAAGCAACAAGAAAAGTGGATGAAAATAGGGAGGAAAAGTTTTCGAATCAATATACGGTGGCGCATTTGTTTCCTAATGAAGATCCACAAGTAGTGCTAAGAAGAGAATTATTGACATTGACAACAAAGGATTATATGCGGACAGTAAAGGATGTCAGATTTCCAAATAAAAGTGAAATGAGAGAGTTTGGAAAAATATATAATGGTAAGGATGAGATTTATATAAAAATACGCGTGGAACTTCTTGATTTGTCAGGATTTGGTCAACATACTACATTTGTAATGTCATTTCATTATGCTATGATGCCATTTAGTCAGGAAATGTTTCCTTATCGAAAGTGAGAGGTGCAGAATGGAAGTAATTAAAAAAGTAAGAAAGTTGTGTATCTGCTGTATGGAAGAGCATGAGGTTCAGATTGTCAGAGTACAAGAACATACGAATTTTAAAGGTATGGTAATAGATTATACTGCTGAATATGAATATTGTGAAAAGGCAGATGAATATGTAGCAGAAGGTGATATGATATCCCATAATGATATTGCAATGAAAGATGCGTATAGGAAGGAAAATCAATTATTGACTTCTATGGAGATAGGCAATATTCGGTCTAAATATGGGATTAGTCAGACAGACCTTGCCAGTCTGCTTGGTTGGGGAGGCAAAACGATTACGCGTTATGAAAGTCATCAGGTACAGGACAGAGCACACGATTTCATTTTGAGAAAAATAGATGGTGATCCGGAATGGTTTCTGGAGTTATTGTGCCAGGGAAGAGAGAAAGTCTCAGAACCTGCCTACAAAAAGTATTATGAAATTGTAGCAAAAAGGTATGAAGACAGACAAGATGATTATTTACGAAAGTCTATTTTTGCTCAGTATATAAGATATGAGAACGAACCTGATTGCTGTGGAGGAACTCCACTGAATTTAGATAAGGTGGTTGCAGTAATAAGATATTTTGCCAATTCTGCTAAAATGTTTCATCTTTATAAGGTTAAATTAATGAAGCTGCTCTGGTATGCGGACAGCCTTTCTTTTAAGCGACGCAGTCTTGCAATAACAGGTTTAGTTTATACTGCCCTACCAATGGGTGCAGTTCCAATCGCCCATAAATCACTAATTGACCTGAAAGGAGTATCTTATGAGGAAGAAGAATTCCCGGATGGTAGTGGATATCGTTTTGTAAAAACATCAGATGAAGACTATAGTGCTTTGAATAGTGATGAGATTAAAATATTGGACAAAGTGATTGACATTTGTGGAAAGGATACAAAAGAACAAATAGTGAATCGGATGCATAAAGAAAGGGCATATAAGGAAACGGAGCAAGGAGCGATTATTAAGTTCCAGTATGCATTGGATTTATCTATTGATTGATAGACGGGATTTTGATAATGTAATATGTGCAAAGAAAAACAAGCAATGCGAAGCACAGAGAGTAGCGAAACAATATGGACTTATTTGAATACATGCGCCAGGGCACCATGGAAAAAGAATCCCCCCTGGCAGCAAGACTCCGTCCCAGAACGTTGGACGAGGTAGTTGGACAACAGCATATTATTGGAAAAGATAAATTACTGTATCGAGCCATTAAGGCTGACAAGATCAGTTCCATCATTTTTTATGGCCCACCCGGAACAGGAAAAACCACCCTGGCAAAAGTAATTGCAGGTACAACCAGTTCGGAGTTTACCCAGATCAATGCCACCGTGGCCGGAAAAAAGGATATGGAAGATGTGGTAAATAAGGCCAAAGATACACTGGGTATGTATGGCAAAAAGACCATTCTTTTCATCGACGAAATCCACCGCTTTAATAAGGGGCAGCAGGACTATCTGCTTCCCTTCGTAGAGGATGGAACGGTGATTTTGATCGGTGCCACAACAGAGAATCCCTATTTTGAAGTAAATGGAGCTCTCTTATCACGTTCCATTATTTTTGAACTTAAGCCCCTGGAAATGGAGGATATCAAGCAACTGATCCTCCGTGCACTTACCGACAAAGATCGGGGAATGGGCGCCTATGATGCAGTGATAGAAGAGGATGCTCTGGAATTTCTGGCAGATTTATCCAGTGGAGATGCCAGACATGCATTAAATGCCATAGAACTTGGGGTGCTGACTACCCAGCGCAGTGAAGACGGAAAGATTCATCTGACACTGGATGTAGCAAAAGAATGTATTCAGAAGCGGACCATAAAATATGATAAAACCGGGGATTCCCATTATGATACGATTTCTGCATTTATCAAAAGCATGCGTGGCTCTGATCCGGATGCAGCCATTTACTATCTGGCCAGAATGCTGGAAGCAGGGGAACAGGTCACCTTTATTGCCCGTAGAATGATGATCTGTGCTGCCGAGGATGTGGGACTGGCAGATCCCAATGCACTTACCGTAGCCACCAGTGCAGCTCTTGCTGTGGAGAGAGTGGGCATGCCGGAGGCCCAGATCATTTTGGCAGAGGCAGTGGCCTATATTGCTACTGCACCGAAGAGTAACACAGCCTGTAATGCGATTTTTGATGCCAGAAATACGGTTCGTGAAACAGGGAATCTGAAAATCCCTACACATTTACAGGATGCACATTATAAAGGAGCTGCAAAATTGGGACATGGAATCGGATATAAATATGCCCACGATTATCCAAATCACTATGTGGAGCAGCAGTATTTACCATATGAACTGAATGGAAAGGAGTTTTATAAGCCGACCGGAAATGGATATGAAAATCAGATCCGGGAGCATATGAAGAGGATTAAACGAGAAGCCAAAAGTGATTCGGAAGCACATGAGAGTTAAAAGGGAAAAGTGCCCGGAAGTAAGTGAAAAAACTTAAAAAAGAAGTAATAGAAATCCAGCAGTTTAGAAAAGCTGCTGGATTAAATATTGGTAGATCATTTGATTTTTTTTCTGCCAGTTATCGCAAATGGAAATGGCAGCTTCCTCCACAGGAACAGAAAGTGTAATGTCCACCAGTGGGACATTTTTTTCTTTTGCAACCAGATGGGCTTCGTACTCACCGGATGTGGATTTGTAATAGTCGGCAGTAATGGATACCTCATTCCGAAGCTCCAATTCATTTTCGGATAAGTAAGTATTGATCTGATCTTTGATCACATCGCTGATCCGGTTGGAAAAGTAGGAGAGAGTCTGTTCCCCTTCTTCGGTCAGCGTCAGATGAGTTCTGTTGCGAATGGTCTGGGCTTTGATCATATCAGCATCAATCAGCTCTGAGATGACCTGCTGCAGAGTCAGAAAATTGGTATAACCCTTTTCCAGAATAAAATCGCCAATCTGCGCTTTGGTCAG
>JBJENT010000165.1:0-2066 GCA_051880335.1 Lachnospiraceae bacterium | reverse complement strand
ATTTGTCCGTAATTCCCCATTACTTTTGTAATAGCCAAAATAATACTGTCGAGAAATGATGAATGAATTTCTTGTATGGCATATAAAATATTAAAATCCATAATGAACCTCCATCGTGAAAATTGCTAACAACGTATTTCCTGTTTCCGATTTCTCCTATGGTAAACAATTAATTTCTTTTTCTATATTTCGACAATTTATATTATAAACCTTATACTGTTACCAAAACGTTACCGTTGTTTCGCTTTTTGCAAAGAGATATAGGCACTTTCGAACCAGCTCCACGAGTTTCGCTATTATCCAGGTTTTCTATAAGCACTTTATACATTCTGAACCTGGTACAGAGTCAATAGTTTTTGTTATAGGACAAAAAGTGTTGATAAAATCGCAAAAACTAAATTTACTGTATATGGTAAGAATAGTTTCCATATGCAGTAAGGTTTGGCAACAACCTAAAACCATTACTGTATGTGGAGTGAAATATTCTCGTATGCAGTAAGGTTTGACAGCAACCCAAAAAACATTACTGTATGTGGAGTGAAATGTTCCCGTATGCAGTAAGGTTTGGCAACAAGCTAAAAATGATTACTGGGTAGAGAAGAAAAAGTTCCTGCATACAGTAAATTATGAAAAACAAGGCTAAAATCCTCCAATATTTCTGCTTCTAAGAAAGATATAACTCACGACCAAAGTCACGAGTGTGCGGAAGCAATTTATCAATGTTTTCCAGAGGTCTCATCAACACGTTTTGTCCACCCTCAAAGTTCTTTTGGAAAAGATTAAACCGCCTTTAGCCCACCATTCACAAGGGCTTAAGACGGTTTTCATCAACACTTTTTGTCCTATAACTCATTATTTCATTTTGCCAAAAGAAATCATTCCCCGATCTTCACCCGAATCATATTCCAGGAATGAGGTTCTACAACCACATTTCCGGTTCCGATCTCTTTTACCACCGGGCTGACTTTTTCTTCGTCTGCAGTATTGCAGGCTTTCATATCATCACATTCCAGGGCAATGTGTTCCACAACCCTGAATCCATCTACATCCGGCAGTTCCTGACCCAGACGCAGATTCTGACCCTGACTCAGCTCCCGGCCCTGACTCAGTTCCTGGCTCTGACCCTGATTCTGCCCCAGATCCAGCTCCAGTTCGCAGGCTTCTTCCATGGAACGGTTCACCACGAAAAAGATGATTTCCTTTCCATCCTCGGACTGTACACCGATTCCATCCACATAGGGGATATTTTTCCGCTTTTCCGTATCGTAGGTGCCGCACTCACAATCTGTATGGAGCGCTGTTCCCCGGCCATAGCGGGAGGTGTACATAAAGGGATAAAAGATAGTCTGCTTCCAGACTCTGCCGCCTGTTTCCGTCATGATCGGCGCGATTACATTTACAAGCTGTGCCAGACAGGCAATCTTTACTCTGTCTGCATGCTTTAAAAGGGTAATCATCAGATCACCTACCACCAGCGCATCTTCGAAATTGTAAATATCTTCCAGAAGCGGCGGTGCGATCTTCCACTTGGGGATCTCTTTATCCTGCTCCTTGCTGTGGAACCATACGTTCCATTCATCAAAGGAGAGATTGATCACCTTATCTGATTTTTTCTGTGCCTTTACACTGTCACAGATATCCAGAACAGTCTGGATAAACTGATCCATGGCAATGGCCTGGGAAAGATATTCTCTGGTGTCTTCTTCCAGATTTCCATAGTAACTATGTAAAGATAAATAATCGATGTTGTCGTAGCATTCTTCCAGCACCGTGCGTTCCCATTCTCCAAAGGTTTCCATTCCGTCTCCGGAGCTGCCGCAGGCCACCAGTTCAATGCTGTCATCCACCCATTTCATCACCTTGGCTGCTTCGTTGGCCAGCCTTGCATATTCCCTTGGGGTTTTTGCACAAATCTGCCAGGGGCCATCCATTTCGTTTCCAAGGCACCAGGTCTTAATTCCAAAAGGCTTCTCAAAGCCATTTTGGCGCCTTAAATTTGCATAATAGGTATCTGTCTCACTGTTGCAGTATTCCACCACATTTCTGGCCTCATCTGCCCCTCTGGT
>JBJENT010000164.1:20503-44180 GCA_051880335.1 Lachnospiraceae bacterium | reverse complement strand
GAGTCTCATCTCCATAGCGCAAAAATCATGAAGACAATCTTATCTTGTGCATTTTGCTATTCCATTTATTGAAGTAGGCTTTTTCTCCTGAAGCAAGACAGAGGGACACTTCTATGGACAATGGGCTATTCTGTGGACAAAAGAAACGTCCCCACTGCTATTTCCCTTGACATATTCGGAATATCGTATTACAATTCATTTAACATATAGGTTAAATGTTAAATGAACGCAAAAAGGGCAGAGACAGTATAGAAAAGTCGAGATAAAGCAAGTCAACGAAAACCAGGATGGAGGACAAAGAAAGTGGGATTACAAAACACATTAAAAGCACTTGCTGATCCCATACGACGGGAGATTTTGAATCTTTTGCGGGAGGGCAGGATGTCTGCAGGTGATATTGTTGAAAAATTTCCGGTGACCGGGGCCAGCATTTCCCGGCATCTTTCCGTGTTAAAGGATGCAGATCTGATCCGAGCCAGTCGTGAGGGAAAATTTATTTATTATGAGCTGAATACTTCCGTTTTGGAAGAAATCATGCTATGGATTACGGATTTAAAGGGTGCGGATCTCGATGAGAGAAATGGGATTCCAAAAGAGAAAGAGGCAAATCTCAATAAGGAAAATAAGATTCCAAAAGAGAAATAGGCGGACCTTAATGAGAAAAAAGAGGGTTCCGATGAGAAAGGGGAAAATATCGATGAGTAAAAATAGCACAGAAAACAACATAATAAAAAATAACAAAAAACAGATCATAATATCTTCTATGATTATCTTATTACCCGTTATTGTGGGAGTGATTTTGCTCCTTCTGATGCCGGAAAAAATTCAGCCGGAATGGAGCAGCTGGGGAGATTCAGAACTATATGGCAGCAGGGCGTTAGCGTTGTTGGGTCTGCCTATCGGATTTTTTGTGGTTCATTGCTTCAGTATTTTTCTGGTATCCAGGGACAGTAAAAATGAAGATCAGAACCGGAAGATAGTTACTACGGTCTTCTGGGTGCTTCCGATTGTGTCACTCACCATTTGCGGATTTACTTATGCCCTGGTGTTAGGAAACAGCATAAGCGGTAAAGTCTTAGTAAGTGCGCTTATGGGCCTTATGTTTGTGGTCCTGGGCAATTACATGCCAAAATGCAAACCGAACAGAACCATAGGTGTTCGTGTGAAATGGACACTTCAAAACGAAGAAAACTGGAATAAGACCCATCGTTTTGCCGGAAAGGTCTGGGTTTTCGGTGGAATTATTCTTTTGGCAACCATGTTTGTTCCCATGGGAAAAACCGGCGTAGCATTGCTGGGGGTGATCCTTCTGATGGCGTTTGCTCCTGTGGTTTATTCCTATTTATATTACAGAAAGCAGTTAAAAGCGGGAAAGTGGCTCGATGAGAATACGGTAAAAGCATCCGGAGAAACTGTTTCAGGAAAAAAAGGAAACAGAATTTCCATGATCGTTGCCTTAGTGGTTGTGGTACTTGCATTTCTGTTTGCTTTCTCCGGAAAATATGAGGTACAGTTTGGAGAAAGTGCACTTCATATAAATGCCACATGTTGGGATGATGCTACTGTAGAATATCGGGATATTACCCAGGTGGAATACCGTGATCAGGATGACCCTGGCAGCAGAACCTTTGGCTTTGGTTCACCGCTTCTTCTGATGGGCAGATTTGAAAATAGTGAATTTGGAGAATATACCAGATATTCCCATACTTCCTGTGACGACTGTATTGTAATTACGGCAGGTGAAAAAGTTCTGGTACTCAATGGAAAAAACGAAAAAGAAACAAAAGAAATTTATGATGAATTAACTGGGAAAATTTTTTAGAAACGTCCCCACTGAACGGAAAATATTGACAAAATTAAATAATAGAATTAGAATAATTCTAACGAAAGGAGGCTCATATGACGAAGAACGGTAAGCAGATATTGGAACTTATTAACGCTTCCTCTGATCACTTTACTGCGGAACAGATTTATCAAAAACTTCAGAAAACCTCATCCAAAATGGCGATGGCGACAGTTTATAATAATCTGAACTCTCTGTATGAGCAGGGGCTGATTCGGAAAATCACCATGGAGGGTGAATCGGCCAGGTACGATAAGCTCCTTCGCCATGATCACCTTGTCTGCAGAAATTGCGGAAAGATATGGGATCTGAATCTGGGCGATATGACCGGAAGTATTGAAGAAAAGTCGGGAGTGAAAATTGATTCCTATGACTTGAAAATTTTCTATCTCTGTGAAGAATGCAAAAAAGAGAAGAAATGAGAAGCAAATAATATAAAAACAAACAGTATAAACAGGAATCAATCATAAGATTGAATTAAAAAAGAACGAATCATAAAGAAAGACAAAAGAAAAGGAGGCATATTTTATGCATGAAAGTCAAAGCATCCGTGTAGCAATTGATGCGGATAATCCTTCCGTTCAGAGAAAGGAAGAGCTATGTGTACGCTGCGGCCAGTGCAAAAACATTTGTAATGATTATATTTCTGTGAATAATCACTATGATCTGGCATGCACCGGACAGGTATCCGTCTGCGTAAACTGCGGGCAGTGTGTAAAAGTTTGTCCGGTTAACAGTCTGGTGGGAAAGGATGAATATCCGGATGTGGAAAAAGCGATTCTGGATGATAGTAAAGTGGTCATTGTATCCACTTCCCCTTCTGTAAGGGTAGGTCTGGGAGATGAATTCGGATATCCGGATGGAGCTTTTCTGGAAGGAAAAATGGTGGCACTGCTGAAAAAACTGGGTGTGGATTATGTTTTGGACACCAATTTCTCAGCTGATTTGACGATTTGTGAGGAAGCTACAGAACTGATCGAAAGATTGAAGGGAAACGGTATGCCCCTACCACAGTTTACCAGCTGCTGTCCGGCATGGGTTAAATTTGCGGAGATATTCTATCCGGAAATGCTGCCTCATATTTCCACATGTAAGAGCCCAATCGGAATGCAGGGGCCGGTAATCAAAACATATTTTGCAAAAAGGATGGGGATTGATCCATCCCGAATCGTAAATGTGGCTTTGACACCATGCCTTGCAAAGAAGATGGAGATAAGACGTTCCGAGATGAACATTTCTGCGGAAGTAAATGGCGTAGATGGCATGCGGGATATGGATTATGTCATTACCACTGCAGAACTGGCAAAATGGGCCAAAGAAAAGAACATTTCCCTGGAAAATCTGGAAGATGCATCTTTTGACCCGGTTATGGGCGAAGCAAGCGGTGCTGGTGTGATTTTCGGAAATACAGGCGGCGTTATGGAAGCTGCGGTTAGAACTGCGTATTCTTATCTGACCGGTAGGGAACCATCTGATTTATTCTTTGACCTTCAGCCGGTACGTGGTCTGGATGGTGTAAAAGAGGCAGAAGTGGCAATCGGAGATCTGAAAGCCAAAGTTGCAGTTATATATGGATTGGAAAATGCCCGAAAAATCATAGATAAAGTGAAAGCAGGAGAAGAATATCACTTTATCGAGGTTATGACATGCCCGGGCGGCTGTATCGGCGGCGGCGGACAGCCAAAGCATCTGGGCGAAGAAGAAGCAGCACAGAAAGCCAGAATCCAGGCATTGTATGAACGTGATAAGAGCATGGAGTGCAGATTATCCCATACCAATACGGAAGTTTTGGCATTGTATAAAGACTATCTGATGGCTCCCGGAAGTGAGCTGGCTGAGAAACTTTTACATACCATGTATTTTGATAAAAGTGAAATATTAGGAAAAAAGGAGAAGGAAACAGAGATGAAAAAAGTATTACAGTATAAGTGTAAAGTATGTGGACAGATTTTTGAGGTAGAAGAAGGACAGGAAGCAGTTTGTCCACTTTGCAAACAGAAAGGTGACAAACTGGAACTGATTGGGGAAAAAGAAGTAGAGGAAAAGAAATCCAATCCATACGCAGGAACCAGAACAGAGAAGAATCTGGAAGCAGCATTTGCCGGTGAATCACAGGCAAGAAACAAATACACCTATTTTGCTTCTGTGGCAAAGAAAGAAGGTCTGGAGCAGATTGCAGCACTTTTCTTAAAAACAGCTGATAATGAAAAAGAACACGCTAAAATGTGGTTTAAAGAATTAAATGGTATCGGCGATACTGCTGAAAATCTGGCCGCTGCAGCAGATGGTGAAAATTACGAATGGACAGACATGTATGCAGAGTTCGCAAAAGTAGCTGAAGAGGAAGGATTCTCCGCACTGGCAGCTAAGTTCCGTATGGTAGGAGAGATTGAAAAGCATCATGAGGAACGTTACAGAGCATTGTTAAAGAATGTAAAGAATGCTCAGGTATTTGAAAAGAGTGAAGTAAAGGTTTGGGAATGCAGAAACTGCGGTCATATCGTGGTAGGCACCAAAGCACCGGAGGTTTGCCCTGTATGTGCACATCCTCAAAGCTACTTCGAGATCCACGAAGAAAACTTTTAGTGGGGACAAAAGCCTGATAACAATATATTAGAAATAAAATGCACAAGATAAGTTGTCTGCATTCATTGCGCTAAGCATTCCGATGAGCCTCAAAAACAAAAATCGTGTTCAGCAAAGGCTTCCACGATTTTTAGAGTCTCATCTCCATAGCGCAAAAATCATGAAGACAATCTTATCTTGTGCATTTTATTATCCGAATTTTCGAAACGGACTTTTGCCTCTAATAGAACGACAGGTGACAATTCTGTGGACAAAAGAAACGTCCCCACGTAAAATATAGTGTAATGGAGGCAGGTTCATGATGAGTACCAGGATTTCTATAAGGAAGAGAAAAGAAAAAAAAGAACTATTTGGCATTCTTTGCTGTGTGTTTATACTTTCTGTTTCCGGGTGTGGAAAGGAAAGTATATCTTCCGGTGGCGAGCAGGAAACTATAGCAATTGCAGAACAGGAAACTACAGCAATTGCAGAACAGGAAACCACAGAAATTGCAGAACAGGAAACTGCAGCGGCTTCAGAACAGAAAACCGTAAAGAACGCAGAGCAACCTCAAAAATTAGAAGAACCGCAGGCAGAAGAACCGGAACAGGTGATATCCATCCTTATGGTAGGAGATATTCTGCTTCATACGCCGGTAGAAGAAAGTGCCCATACGCAGCAGGATACCTATGACTTTCGCCCCATTTTTTCGGAACTGAAAGAGGAAATTTCAGCGGCGGATCTGGCTCTGGTCAATCAGGAAGTGATCATCGGTGGACAGGAACTGGGGATTTCAGGCTATCCTGCATTTAACGCACCTTTTCCTATTGCAGATGCCCTGGTAGATGCGGGCTTTGATGTGGTCTGCCAGGCAACCAATCATGCGCTGGATAAGGGAGAGAAAGGGGTCCGAAACGATCTGGCCTATTGGGAAAGTAATTATCCGGATATGGTGGTGACCGGAATACAGGATAGCGAAGAGAAGCAGAAGATGATTCCTACAGTGTGCGTGGGTGATGTAACCTTTGCTATTTTGAATTATACCTATGGAACCAATGGCATTCCGCTGCCCAAAGACATGCCTTATGCAGTAAATCTTCTGGAAGAAGAAAAAGTAAAACAGGATTTGCAGTTAGCAGAAGAAACTGCCGATTTTACCATTGTCTGTCCCCACTGGGGAACGGAATATCAGTTGACACCCTCTGCAGAGCAGGAATACTGGACCGATATTTTTCTGGAAGGCGGTGCGGACCTTGTTATAGGTACCCATCCTCATGTGATACAGCCTGTGGAAATGATACAAAACGAAGGAAAGGAAATGCTGGTATATTACTCTTTGGGGAATTTTGTAAACTGGACCTCCGGCACTGGAGATGGTGTGGCAAACCGAATGGTTGGAGGAATGGCGCAAATTGAGGTAGTCAGAGAAAATGACGATGTTGTCATAAAAGAGTATGGGGTGAAGCCTCTCATAACCCATGTGAGCGAAGGATATGGCGGAGTACGAACCTATGCGCTGGAGGATTATACAGTCAGTCTGGAGCAGGAAAATCTGATTAAAAAACAGGATAGTAATTTTTCACTTTCTTATGCGGAAACACTGTGTGAGAAAGTCTGGGGAGAGCAGGAAAGCCTCTGGTAAAAACAGGAAATACCCTGATAAAATAAAGGAAGCTTCTGAAAAATCAGGAAAGTTCACGGTAAGAGCAAAAGTCTTTGGTAAAAACAGCAAAGTCTTTGAAAAGGATGAAAAGATGAAAAAAATCGTAATGTTCGAAGGAGAAATTGAGACCCAGGAATATTTTACCTATCGTCTCAAAGAACGGTTTGAAGAGCTGGGGCATCCGGTTTATGTGCATAATCTGGATGCGGAAAAGGAACGAAAAAGTATGTCTGGTCTGATGCGTTTTGTAGAGCCCGGCAATACGGTTATGGTGTGCTTCAACTTTCATGGAATCACGCCGGGAGATTTGTTCTTTGATGAAAAGGACGGTTCCTGGTTCTGGGATGATCTGGATATTCCCTGCTATAATATTGTGGTGGACCATCCCTTTTATTATCATCGATTTCTGGAGCTTTCACCTGAAAAATATATACACATCAGTATCGATCGGTATCATGATGCCTATATGAAACGTTTCTTCCCGGACAAACTCAGGATTCCATTTCTGCCCCTTGCGGGAACCAAGGTAAATCCATGGGATGTCCTGGAACTTTCAGATCTGGAGAGGGCATACCCGGAGCAGCCGGAGACAGATCAGAGGCAGCTTGAGAAGAATCCGGAGCAGCCGGAGACAGATCAGAGGCAGCTTGAGAAGAATCCGGAGCAACCGGAGACAGATCAGAAGCTGCCGGAGATGCATCAGAGACAACTGAAGCTGTCCGGGGGGATGAGCGAAAAAGAGTATCTTCAATCTATAGCAGAACCGGAAGGTTATCTGCCGGTGGAGATAAGACCCATTGATGTAGTATTTACCGGAAATTATACACCACCCTGGAAATTTGATAAGTATATCAATCGGTTGGGTGATGAATACGAACAGTTCTATCGGGGTATTTTAAAAGATTTGCTGGAAGATAGCAGCCAGACTCTGGAAGAGGTGGCTGAACGTCATCTTCGCAGGGAAATTCCGGAGATTGCAGAAGAAGAACTGAAAGAAACCATGGGGAACCTGATTTTTCTGGATCTGTATGCCCGGTCTTATGTCCGCGGAAAGGCAGTACAGGTGCTGGTGGACGGAGGCATAAAAGTAGCTGTTTTTGGCGGCGGATGGGAAGATCTGGAGTGCGCACATCCGGAAAATCTCATTCTGGGAAAAGGTGTCAATTCCATTACCTGTTTGAAAATGATTTCCCTGGCTAAAATGTCATTAAATGTGATGCCCTGGTTCAAAAACGGAGCCCATGACAGGATTTTCAATACCCTGTTAAACGGTGCACTTCTGATAACAGACAGCAGCATATATCTGGATGAATTATTACGGGATGGAGAAAACTGTCTGCTGTATGATCTGGAGAATATTGAGACGCTGCCGGATAGGGTGAAAAAGCTTCTGGATGATCCGGAAAAAATGAAGCAGATCATACATGCCGGATATGAACTGGCAGCAAATGGACATACATGGCATGACAGGGCTGATTTTTTGTCAGACATAATCGAACATTTTCCTCTTCCCTGGGACGGGAAAATGGTGTAATATAGTTACGTAGAAGGAGGATTTTGCCAATGTTTTTCTTATTAGCAGGCGGATTGCTTATTATTATAATTGCTGTAGTGATCTCTGTAGTGGCATCTGTGACCGGAACAGTGGCTGCTGTAGCAGATGAAGATGATGATTAAGAGAAAACCGTTTATAAAGATGGTGATTGATAGAAAACCACTCTTGAAGCAGGCGGGCTAAGGTGCTATGATAAGCACATAGCTTTATGAAAAAATAGAAATGAATCAAAAAGGAAAAAGTTCAGGGAAATCTCTGGACTTTTTTATTTGCCCTTTGGCATAGGTGGCAGGCAGTCACAGATATCTGCCAATCAACCGTAAATGATAACAGACGCAAGGTAAGAAAAGAAAGGCGGAAAATGATTACAATATATAAGAAAATAGGAAGATTTTTAACAGTCTGTCCGGTGATCCTTTTATCCCGAGGATGCAGACAGAAAATATGGAGTATGCTCTGCTGGCTATATGCATGGCTGAGCAACAATCAGGCGGTGCAGATTGGAATTGTGATGTTAGCAGTATTGATTCTGGTATTATACAAAAAAAGTGTATCCCTTTACACCTATGACCGGAATGGGGAGCCGGTCTATCTGGGAAGGCTTCCGGTCTGGCAACGAGGAGAGGATTTTGTCTATCTGCCGGATTTCCTTTTGCAAAAGTCGGGAACCGGAAGGTTTTATCTGGAATTTGATATGAAATCGGAGAAAAAACAAAGAAACAGAAAAATTGTCATACAAACCGGGAAGCACAAAAAAGTATGCAGAGCAGGGAGAGTCATAAGGATTGTGGCGATTGGGAATTGACACTACTGTGGTTCTTGATTTACAGTATAGTTTGATAACAAATAGGATTCAAATAGGAGGAAGAACCATGTCCTGGGAAGATGGAATCAGAAAGGTTGTGCCCTATGTTCCGGGGGAACAGCCAAAGAGAACGGACATTATCAAATTAAATACCAATGAGTGCCCCTATCCACCGGCACCGGGAGTGCAGAAAAAAGCGGCTGCTTTTTCCTGTGATCAACTAAGATTATATCCCGATCCGGATGCTCATGTTCTGACCCAGGCTCTGGCGGAATATTATGGAGTAAAGGAAAATCAGGTCTTTGTAGGTGTCGGATCAGATGATGTGCTGTCCATGGCATTCCTTACCTTTTTCAATACAGAAAAACCGATTCTGTTTCCGGACATTACCTATTCCTTTTATGATGTATGGGCAGACCTTTATCGGATACCATATAAGAGAATACCTTTAGACGATTCCTTCCGGATATGTCCGGAGGATTATATGGTTCCAAACGGAGGGATAGTCATAGCCAATCCCAATGCGCCCACCGGGCTTCTGCTGGGGCTTTCCGAGGTGGAGAAGATCATTGCGGCCAATCCAGATGTGGTGGTGATCGTGGATGAAGCATATGTAGACTTTGGCGGTGAGAGTGCACTGCCATTGCTGGAAAAATACGAGAATCTTCTGGTGGTACAGACGTTTTCAAAATCAAGGGCCATGCCCGGTATGCGAATCGGCTTTGCGTTTGGAAATGAAAAACTGATCGGATATCTGAAGGATGCAAAATTTTCTTTCAATTCTTATACCATGAACCGTCCGTCCCTGGAAATGGGTGTGGAAGCGGTAAAGGATGATGCTTATTTTAAAGAAACCTGCAGAAAAATCATGGCAACCAGGGATCGTGTCAAAGAAGAAATGCGCAGTATGGGCTTCTCTTTTCCGGAGAGCTCTGCCAATTTCCTGTTTGCATCTCATGAAAGAATTCCGGCAGAGGAATTGTTCCTGGCACTGAAAGAAGCGGGGATTTACGTCCGCTACTTTAAGAAACCAAGAATAGATAATCATCTTCGGATTACAATAGGAACGGATGACGAAATGGATACATTCCTGCAGTTTGTGAGGAAATATATAGATCAGAAAGGATAAGAAAAAATGTTAAAGAAATATTTATGGGTATTCGTAATCTCTATGGTACCTTTGATTGAACTTCGTGGAGCCATCCCGGTGTCCCAGGGGTTGGGACTGCCGATTCTGCAGTCTTATATCATTGCAGTAATCGGAAATATGCTTCCGGTACCGTTCATCTATCTTTTTGCCCGAAAAGTATTGGAATGGGGTGCAGATAAACCGCTGATCGGAAAGTTCTTTTCCTGGTGTCTGGAAAAGGGCGAAAAAGGTGGAAAGAAATTGCAGGAAAAGGCAGGAAGGGGCCTGTTTGTGGCACTGCTTCTTTTTGTAGGTATTCCCCTTCCGGGAACCGGTGCATGGACCGGAACCTTAGCGGCAAGTATTCTGGATATGGATTTCAAATCCAGCGTTCTTGCAGTTATGCTGGGTGTACTTTTAGCAGGTGTGATCATGGGTGTTGCCAGCATGGGTGTGTTTGGCGCAATTGGAGCGATGATTTAGTATGAACGAAAGCTATACCGGGTTTGCCCGGGTTTATGACAGATTTATGGATGATGTGCCCTATGATGAATGGGCACATTTTCTTGTATCATTATTAAAAAAATACGGTTCCCGGAAAGGGATGCCTCATTTGGAAGCAGAGCGGAATATCGTGCTGGATCTGGGATGCGGTACCGGTACCCTGACAGAAAAGCTGGCAGAGGCCGGATATGATATGATCGGCGTGGATAATTCCCAGGAAATGCTGGAAATTGCCATGGAAAAAAGAGAAAAATCCGGGAAGAATATACTGTATCTGCTACAGGATATGAGGGAGTTTGAACTGTATGGAACCGTTGGAGCGGTGGTCAGCATCTGTGACAGCCTGAATTATATTCTGGAGGAAGAGGAGCTGCTCCGGGTATTTTCTCTGGTGAATAATTATCTGTTTCCGGATGGTGTGTTTATCTTCGATTTTAATACCGTATATAAATATGAAACCGTGATCGGAGATACTACCATTGCGGAAAACCGGGAGGAATGCAGTTTTATCTGGGATAATTATTATCATGAAGAGGAACGGATCAACGAATACGACCTCACTATTTTTGTAAAAGAGCAGGAAGATATGTTCCGGCGCTTTAACGAGACACATTATCAGAAAGGATATACTCTTGAAGAGATGACCGGGCTGGTTGAGAAGGCCGGGCTTCAGGTGGTGGAAGTGCTGGATGCAGATACTCATGAGCAGCCAACACCGGTCAGTGAACGTATTTATGTGATCGCGAAGGAATGTAGGAAGGATATACCAAAATGAAGGACTATATTATAAAAGCAACTGCTGCAAATGCCCAGATCCGGGCCTTTGCGGCAACCACAAAAGAAACAGTGGAACAGGCCAGACAAAGTCACGACACCAGTCCTGTGATCACAGCAGCTCTTGGCAGACTCTTAACTGCCGGTGCCATGATGGGCAGTATGATGAAAGGGGAAAAAGACGTTTTAACCCTGCAGATTCGTGGGGACGGACCGGCAGGTGGGCTTACTGTGACTGCGGATTCTCAGGGAAATGTAAAAGGCTACGCCATTCATCCTCAGGTGATCCTGCCCGCCAATGCCATTGGAAAACTGGATGTAGGCGGTGCTATGGGAAACGGTATGCTCAGCGTCATAAAGGATATGGGAATGAAAGAACCATATGTTGGACAAACTGCCTTACAGACTGGAGAAATTGCAGAAGATCTTACCTACTATTTTGCGGCTTCCGAGCAGATTCCTTCTTCCGTTGGACTGGGTGTATTGATGGAGAAAAACAATACAGTCCGTCAGGCCGGTGGATTTATTGTGCAACTGATGCCTTTTGCGGAAGACAGTGTGATTTCCCGGCTGGAAGAAAATCTGAAAGCATTAAAGCCTGTTACAACCATGCTGGATGAAGGACTCACTCCCGAGCAGATTCTGGAGACAGTGCTGGCCGGTATGGACGTACAGTTCACGGAAAAAACAGATACCAGATTTTACTGCAACTGCGACAAAGCGAGAGTGGAAAAAGCATTAATCAGCTTGGGAAAAAAGGAAATTAATGATATGATAAAAGATGGAAAGTCAATTGAAGTAAATTGTCATTTCTGTAATCATAATTATTGTTTTTCTGTGGAAGAATTAAAACAGATGGTGAAAAAAGCATCACGGTAAAACATCACAATAAAACATCACAATAAAACATCACAATAAAACATCACAATGAAACATCACAATGAAAGCATCATAGTAAAAAGCATCACGGTAAATAATACATCACGGTAAAGGATGGAAAAGCGGATATGAAACATGGGTTTATCAAGACAGCAGCAGTTACACCGAAGATAACAGTGGCCGATCCGGTCCATAATGCAGAGGTTATATGCAAAAAAATGCAGGAAGCTTTTGACAGAGGGGCAAAAATCATAGTATTTCCGGAATTGTGCATTACCGGATATACCTGCCAGGATCTGTTTTTGCAGGAAACACTTCTTTCCGGTGCGCTGGATGCACTGCGGAAAATCATTGACTATACCGATGGACATGACAGTCTGGTCTTTGTGGGTCTTCCGGTGGAGAGACAGCAGAAGCTGTACAATGTGGCAGCAGTGATTCAGGATGGTATACTGCTTGGAATGGTGCCAAAAGCCTATATTCCAAATTATGGTGAATTTTATGAAGCAAGGCATTTTACTGCAGGAAATGAAGAAACTCTTTCCTATCTGTTTGACGGGGAAGAAATTCCTTTTGGAACCAATCTTCTTTTTTCCTGTGACAGTATGCCCGGTTTGCAGGTGGGATGTGAAATTTGTGAGGATATCTGGGTTCCGGATACTCCGTCCACAAGACATGCCCTTGCAGGAGCCACGGTGATGGTAAATCTTTCCGCATCTAATGAGACTGTGTCAAAAGATGAATACCGGAAAATGATGGTACAGGCTGCCAGCGGCCGGCTGATCTGCGGATATATCTATTCCAGTGCCGGAGAAGGTGAGTCCACTCAGGATCTGGTATTTTCGGGACACAATATGATTGCGGAAAACGGAAGCATTCTGGCAGAAGCAAAACGTTTTTCGGGAGAAACCGTTTACGGGGATCTGGATATCCATAAACTGGTATCGGAAAGAAGGCGTATGAATACGTTCCTTTCCGAAGAACATGCCGGATATCTGGTGGTTCCGTTTGAACTGAAAGTGGAAGAAACGAAACTGGAAAGAACCTTTGGAAAGCAGCCTTTCGTTCCTTCGGATGAAACATTGCGAAGAAAACGTTGTGATGATATTTTAAATATTCAGTCCTATGGATTGAAAAAACGATATGAACACACCAGAGCAAAAACAGCGGTAGTCGGTGTATCCGGGGGATTGGATTCCACCCTTGCACTGCTGGTAACAGCCCGGGCATTTGATATGCTGGGCAAAGACAGAAAAGATATTCTGGCGGTTACCATGCCCTGCTTTGGAACCACGGACAGAACCTATACCAATGCCTGCAAACTGGCCGAGACTCTGCAGGCAACGCTGATGGAAGTGGATATCAAAGCATCCGTTATCCAGCATTTTGCAGATATTGGTCAGGATTCCAATGTGCATGATGTGACCTATGAAAACGGACAGGCCCGGGAAAGAACCCAGGTCATTATGGATATTGCCAATAAGACCGGCGGCCTGGTGATCGGTACCGGGGATATGTCAGAGCTGGCTCTTGGATGGGCAACCTATAACGGAGACCATATGTCCATGTATGGTGTAAATGCAGGCGTGCCCAAGACCTTAGTCCGTCATCTGGTAAAATATTATGCAGATACCTGCGGAAATGAAGCATTAAACCAGGTACTTCTGGATGTTCTGGATACTCCGGTTTCTCCGGAACTTCTGCCACCGGTAGACGGTAAGATCGCTCAGAAAACCGAAGATCTGGTGGGACCTTATGAACTCCATGATTTCTTTTTATATTATATGCTTCGTCAGGGCTTTGAACCTTCCAAAATATATCGTATTGCCAGAGAAACCTTCGGTGGGGAATATCCTTACGAAGTGATACTGAAATGGTTAAAGACCTTTTACAGGAGGTATTTTGCCCAGCAGTTTAAGAGATCCTGCCTGCCCGATGGTCCGAAAGTGGGTAGCGTTGCAGTTTCTCCAAGGGGAGATCTGCGTATGCCTTCCGATGCCAGCGGACGCATCTGGTTAGATGAGATCGAGAAATTGAAGCCATAAATACATGAGCAAAAAGGAAGCAGCGAAGCTGCGTTTTGCGAATGGGGTTCTGAATAGTTACATTTTTTGGCTGAAAAGCGGGCTCGGAAAGAATAAGAATGTAAGAATGTCTAGATAAGACTCATGGGAAATTGAGATTTTGACTCATTTCCCATGATACTTATATCGCGAATGTCATGGGAAATGTTTGATTTGCTCTTTTCACATGATACTATATTTGATATATGTCATGGGTAATTACAGTTATTGTGTGTTGCCCATGATTTTTTATTTGTGAGCATCATGGGAAAAACCACTTTTCCTCAAAACCCATAACATACTATAGCGTACATGTTATGTGAGATGAGAATTTGACATATTTCCCATGATGCTTCACTTTTTTATGTCATGGGAATGGTCAATTTCTCTTCAAACCCATGACATATACCATACAAATTTCATTTTTACTCCATCTGCATCTGTGAAGTCTGTGTATCATCCGGCATTGCCATTGCAACAGAAGCACTTATGGCCTCCAGTAACAATTGTGATGTATAAGTGGCATCCTCTGAAATAGTAAGGTTGTCGAATGACTGGGTCTCGCATATCTGTTGGGAGAGGGAAGCCATAGAAGGCTCCAGCAACGGATATAATGCGGAAAGTGTAGAGTCCTGTGCATGCAGTGTAATGTCAGAGATATGGTCCTCCATAGTAGTTACCTGGACTTCAAAGGACTGTCCATCCAGATAAACAATTGTGGTATAGGTGCCGGGAACATAGATACTGCCGGTCTGCTGTGTATTTCCGGATACACTGCCCTCCGTTTCTTTCTGGTCAGAATCCGGCTTAAACATGATAAGCAGTAAAAGCAAAAAGAGAATTCCTAAAATGATAAAGATTGCTGTATAAATGACTTCTTTTAAGTGGAAAACAAAAATCTGTGGTTTGGCGCTCATGGCTTGCTCCGGGTAAGTTGTTAATATATCTTATGAGGCATGCTAGCCGGATATGCGTGGAAATACTCCTCTTGACAAAGACTTTACCGGCAGAGTATGATTTGAAAGAACAAAGGCGTTCTTACATAGGGATAAGAGCGCCTTTTTTTGGATGAAATGGGTAAGAACGATAAGAAAAAGTGAAAGGAAATGGTGGAAGCATGAGTAAATACACAAAAGAAGATATCATGAAGCTGGTAGAAGAAGAAGACGTGGAATTCATTCGTCTGCAGTTTGCTGATATCTTTGGAAATCTAAAGAATATTGCGATTACATCCAGTCAGTTAGACAGGGCATTGAACAATGAATGTATGTTTGATGGTTCTGCAATCGAAGGATTTACGGGAATCGAGGAATCCGATATGTTTTTGTATCCGGATCTGGATACCATAGCGATTTTTCCGTGGAGACCACAGCAGGGCAAAGTTGCCAGACTGATCTGTGATGTTCATAAAGTGAACGGAGAGCCATTCGAGGGAAATCCCAGATACATATTAAAAAAGGCAATCCAGGAACTTACCGATATGGGATATACCATGGAGGTTGGACCGGAATGTGAATTTTTCCTGTTTGATATTGATGAAAACGGAAGACCTACCACCAATACCAATGAGCAGGCAGGCTATTTTGATATGGGGCCTACGGATTTTGGCGAAAATGCCCGTCGTGACATGGTTATGACACTGGAAGATATGGGATATACGATCGAAGCGTCCCATCATGAAATGGCTCCTGCCCAGCATGAAATCAATGTGCAGCACGAGGAAACCCTGCAGGCGGCAGACAATATTATGACCTTTAAGCTGGTGGTAAAAACCATTGCAAAACGCCATGGCCTTCATGCTACCTTTATGCCCAAACCGAAACTGGGCACCAATGGTTCCGGCATGCACCTGAATATGTCCATCTATAAAGATGGTGAAAATATTTTTAATGACCCCAGTGATATCAACGGACTGAGCAAGGAAGCATATTACTTTATTGGCGGTCTGATGAAGCATATTAAGGGAATGACTGCTGTTTTAAACCCACTTGTAAATTCTTATAAGCGTCTTGTGCCGGGTTATGAAGCACCCATGCATATTTCCTGGAGCAGCAGCAACCGAAGTTCCCTGATCCGGGTACCGGCAACCAAAGGAAATAATACAAGAGTGGAACTGAGAAGTCCCGATCCGGCAGCCAATCCTTATCTGGCTCTGGCTCTCTGCCTGCGTGCCGGAATGGATGGAATAAAAAATAAGATCATGCCACCGGCTTCCATTGACCGGGATCTTTATACGATGTCCAGAGCGGAAATGAAACAGGAAGGTTTGGAATCCATACCGACCTCTCTTCCGGATGCCCTTCTGGAACTGGAAAAAGATAAGCTTCTGGTGGATACCTTAGGCGAACATATCACAAAGAACTATATCCGTGCCAAAAAAGCAGAATGGAAAGAGTACAGCGCACAGGTTACACAGTGGGAACTGGATCGCTATCTGCTGAATTTTTAACTCCTACAGTAAGGTTTATTTCGAAAAAGAAATGAAACAGAGATGTTCTTGAACAGTAGGAGGTGAAATATGACCAGTGTAGTGGTAGTATTCCCCAAAATAGAAGATGCAAAGGGAATCAAAAACTTACTGGTTCGAAGAGGTTTCTCCGTAAATGCAGCATGCACGACCGGTGCACAGGCAATCAGTCAGATGGAGGATTTAGGCAGCGGAGTTGTTATATCGGCATACAAGCTGGCGGATATGATGTATTCGGAACTGAACGAATATCTTCCAAAAGGATTTGAAATGCTTCTGCTTGCTTCGGCTAAGCATCTGAATGAAGTAGAATCAAAAGACATATTGTGTCTGTCAATGCCGCTGAAGACAAATGATTTGATCAGTACAGTGGAAATGATGGTGACAACGATAGAACGTCGCCGCAGGAAACTGAGAGAAAAGCCAAAAGAACGAAATGAGAAGGAGCTGGAGCTGATCAAAGAGGCAAAAAGGCTTTTAATGGATCGTAACCATATGACAGAGCCGGAAGCTCACAAATATTTGCAGAAATGCAGCATGGACAGCAGCACCAATATGGTGGAATCCGCTCAGATGGTGCTGGCCATGATGAAGATGTAGGTAAGAGAGGTGCTGTATGAAGTTTACAAAGATGCATGGCTGCGGAAATGACTATATATATATCAACGGATTAGTAGAAACGGTCCGTGCGGAAGAAAAACCGGAACTGGTGAGAAAAATGAGTGACAGGCATTTCGGAATCGGTGGGGATGGAGTGATTTTTATCAATCCCTCTGAGGAGGCTGATTTTGAAATGGAAATGTGGAATGCAGACGGAACCCGTGCTGAAATGTGCGGAAATGGTATCCGTTGTGTTGCCAAATATGTATATGATAAAAAATTGACGGATAAGACGTCCATTTCTATTGTTAGTGCGGGGAAGATAAAATATCTGGACTTAACCATCGAAAATGGACTTACCCAGTCCGTCCGGGTGAATATGGGAAGCCCGATTTTAGAGCCTGAGCAGATCCCGGTAAACCTGCCGGGAGATCAGGTCATAAAGCAGCCGGTTATGGTCTGCGATAAAGAGTATGAAATAACCTGTGTTTCCATGGGAAATCCTCATGCAGTTGTATTTATGGATGAGGTTAAGGATCTGGATCTGGAGAAGATCGGCCCGCATTTTGAAAATCATGCTGTATTTCCAAAACGGACCAATACAGAATTTGTAAAAGTACTGGATAGGGAAACGGTAGAGATGCGGGTATGGGAAAGAGGTACCGGTGAGACTTATGCCTGCGGTACCGGGTGCTGTGCAACGGTGGTTGCCTGCGCACTAAATGGTTTGACGGACCATGCGGTAACTGTTAAACTGTTAGGTGGTGAACTCTTCATTGAGTGGGACAGAGAGAAAAATCTTGTTTATATGACAGGTCCTGCCACTACTGTTTTCGAAGGAGAATGGTAGAGGAGCGAAAAGGAAATCTATAGAGAAATTTATATGGAAATCCCTAAGAAAATCTATAAGGAAACCATAAGAAAATTTAATAAGAAGGGAAATAGAGATGTTTAAAGTAAATGATGATTATTTGAAACTGCCGGGCAGTTATTTGTTTTCAACAATTGCAAAAAAGGTAAATGCGTATGCAGTAGCTAACCCGGACAAGAAGATCATTCGTCTGGGTATCGGTGATGTGACACTGCCCCTTGCACCTGCAATCATTGAAAGCCTTCACGGTGCGGTAGATGAGATGGGAAAAGCAGAAACCTTTCGTGGGTATGCTCCGGACCTGGGATATGAATTTTTAAGACATGCCATGGCAGAAAATGATTATCGTGCAAGAGGATGCGATATTGCCGATGATGAAATCTTTATTTCAGACGGCGCAAAGAGCGATTCCGGCAATATTCAGGAGATTTTCAGCAAAGATAATAAAATTGCAGTTTGTGATCCGGTTTATCCGGTTTATGTAGATACCAATGTTATGGCAGGGAGGACCGGCACATACGATCCAAAATCTGAGACCTGGAGCGATGTGATCTATATGCCTTGTCTGGCAGAAAATAATTTTGCTCCTGAACTGCCAAAAGAAGTACCGGATATCATTTATCTGTGCTTCCCTAACAATCCAACCGGTTCTACTATCACCAAAGCCCAGCTTCAGGAATGGGTTGATTATGCCAACAAAAACGGTGCAGTTATTATTTATGACGCTGCTTATGAGGCATATATTTCTGAAGATGATGTGCCACATACCATTTATGAATGTGAAGGTGCCAGAACCTGTGCCATTGAGCTGAGATCCTTCTCTAAAAATGCAGGCTTTACCGGAGTCAGACTGGGAGCAACAGTGATCCCGAAAGAAATCAAATCCGGTGATGTGATGCTTCATTCTCTTTGGGCCCGTCGCCACGGAACCAAATATAATGGTGCTCCATACATCATTCAGAGAGCCGGAGAAGCAGTATATTCAGAAGCAGGAAAAGCTCAGCTGAAAGAGCAGATTGCTTATTATATGAAGAATGCATCTTATATTTATAATGGATTAAAGGATGCAGGATATACGGTTTCCGGTGGTGTGAATGCACCTTATATCTGGCTGAAAGCACCAAATGGAATGACCAGCTGGGAATTCTTTGATTATTTACTGGAAACAGCAAATGTAGTTGGTACACCGGGTTCCGGATTTGGACCAAGTGGCGAAACCTATTTCAGACTGACTGCATTCGGCAGCTATGAAAATACGGTAGAAGCGATCAATCGTATTAAGGCGCTTTAAAGAGGATAGTTTAATAAAGGGATTTTATAAGAATAGCTATAAATTTATAAGAATAGCTATAAATAAGAAAAGATTTTTATAAGAAAAAATTCAATCAAAAAATGAAAAAACAAGGAAAACGACCATACGAAAAAAATAAATATGTTTTATGGTTTGGTGCGTTTCTGCTTTTTCTGGGTGTGGTACTCTTTTTCAGTATATATCTGATGAATAAAGGACCGGCACTCCGGGCGGTTTTAAAGGTAACAGTAAATGCAGAGGAAGTGACAGATATGTCGTTTCTTCTGCTGGAACAGAATAAAAAACTGCAAAGTGACGAAGATGTCATGGTAAACATAAGCTGGCAAAAAGACAGAGATGGAAAACATAATTATCTCTTCCTGCCGGCTTTTGCTGATTTATCTGATGTCAGCATTTGGCTGGAGCAGGACGGAAATGGAACGGAAACTGAGCTTTCCTTTGAAAACGCAAATTCTGTAAAGAACCTGCAGCCGGGAGTCTCTGCTATGACCCGGCTGGATCTGCAGCCCGGAGATAACACTATAACCGTGAATGGGAAGCAGACGAATTTTACCATTATGAAATCGGAACGCATGCCTTCCATGTGGATTGAGACGGAGGAAGATTTCGCCTATCTTCAGGAGGATAAAGAGCACACCAGCAGCGGATATATGCGCATTTATTCGGAAAAAGGACTTACCACTTATCTGGGAGAGATTGAGAGGATGAGCGGACACGGGAACAGTACCTGGGGAAGTCCGAAAAAATCCTTCGCCCTGCGGCTGGAAAAGGATGGAAACCTGCTGGATATGAGCAGCTCCAATAAATGGCTTCTGATTTCCAATGGTATGGACCATTCCCTGCTTCGAAACAAGCTGGTTTACGATATGGCAAAGGAATGCGGACTGCCCGGCTCCATAGACAGTGAGTGGACCGATCTTTATGTGAATGGTGTATATCAGGGGTTGTACCTGTTGACAGAGAAGATCGATATCTCTTCCAGCGGTCTGGACATCGGCAATCTGGAAAAAGATACTGCCAAGGTAAATCAGGAACCTCTGGATTCCTATGACAGTTATGCGGTAGACACCGGAGTGGCTTATGTACAGGCCTGGCAGATACCGGAAAATCCTGCAGATATTACCGGTGGTTACCTGATGGAAGTCGATTATCCTACCAGATATGATGCAGAACCCAGCAAATTCCGGACCAAACAGAACCAGTATGTGGTTTTGAAAAATCCGTCTTACGCTACGCCTGAGCAGATTCATTATATTTTCGGATTCGTACAGAATTTTGAAGATGCTTTGTATGATGAAAAGGGAATCAATGAAAGCGGCATCAGTTATCTGACCTATATGGATCTGGAATCCTTTGCAGGCAGATACGTTCTGGATGAAATCACCAAAAATATTGATGCAGGCTATTCCAGCTATTTCTTTTACAAACCAAGATATGTGGATAAACTATATGCAGGCCCGGTATGGGACTATGATACCGCTTTTGGAAATGCCGGAGAACAGTGGGAATCACCGGATGGATTTTATGTAAACCAAAGTAACTGGTCTGAGCAGTTTTATCAAAAAACGGAATTCCAGGAGGAGGCCAAAAGGCAATACCGGGAAATCTATGCTCCTTATCTGGAACAGGTACTGGAGAAAAAGTATGATACCTATCTGGATTATATCAGGGCTTCTGCCTGCATGGATCAGGCTTTGTGGATGGTCAATGATATGGAACAGGAATGGGAAGAAGTGCGAAGCTTCATCCGGGAGCGGAAGGCTTTTCTGGATGAGGAGTGGGGTGAGTGAAATAGAAGATTTGATTTTTTGTATTATGTTGCATCCTACTGCTTATAACATTAACCCATGGCTTAAGGCGGTAAAAATTTGCTGGATTTACAAAGAAAAAGGACAGAGATTTTCTGTTTTGAAGGATTTTACCGCTTATACAAATGATTCTTGACTTACAAGCAGTAAGAAAATCGTTGGTAAATTATGAAAATTGAAAATGTGTACTGCTTAAGAATGGAAAGTCAAAATGGAGCAGTAAATGCCAATTTTGAGTTGAGTTATAGAGTTATAGAGTTATAGGACTAATAGTTGTCTATAATTAGAGGGCTGCCGCTTGTGGATAAAGCGACAGCCCTTTTTGAATACAGAATGTTTTGCAAATGATGAAAGTGAAATGGATCATTTTTCAATTGATCTTGCATTATACAAATCTACGAAGAACGAAAATCTAATAAATCTTTTACTGGAATCTCAAGTGCATCAGCTATTGTAAAGAGAATCTCAAGGGAGGGAATAGTAGTCATATTTGGAGCCTCGAGTCTGCTGATATAAGTTCTGGAGATGTTGGCTTTTTCCGCAAGTTGTAACTGGGTGAGCCCTTTCAGCTTTCGATAGTAGGATATTAATAGACCAATTTCTTTATAGCGCTGCGTATAGTCGTTCATATTTATTTTTCTCCTTTACCATTAGTCTAGACGTAAAAAAGAAACATATAAACGCACTATAGAGAAACATTTGCAAACTAATAGGTTGCAAATATAAAAACAAGAGAATATAATGGTGATGGGAAAGTGTAGTAAAATCGCATGGCAAAAATGATATTGAAGTAGTGCTATCTATGACAAAGAAAAGCAGATTTTATACACAAGTAACATAAGAGAAAATATGTATCGTGATTTCTCTGAAAAATTCATTGGAAATCACACAGAACAGGAGGAAGAAATGAAGAAACTAATAAGAGGAGCATTGGCAGGATTTCTCAGTGTTGCAATGCTCGTAACACCATCCACTGTTTCTAATGCAGTTGGAGAAGATGCAACATTTACAGAAGCAGTTTTAAATGATGATTGGACAGTTACGGTAACGGGAATTAATTGGAATAATTCATACGAGGGACCGTATGCAGGTTCACTTGTAGCACCATACATTGGATGTGATTATAGTGAGGAGGGGCAACCGACTTACGAACCTGATTTTTCGAATTATCTTCCACTTATACCAAAACCAGAAACAGGAGATACGTCTACTTGCACATCGGACCCTTTGACGGAGAGATATGCAATAAGTTTTGATGAATCAGGTACCTATAAATTTTATATAGCTATGCATGAAAATACATCACCGTCTAATCCCTGTTCGTGTGTACAAGCTATAACGGGAACATATACAAGACCAGATGATGAGATGAATGCACCTACAAATATCCGATGGGATGGATATACCCTGCAATGGGATGGTGAACCTGATGGCCTGTATTGTGTGGATTATGAATATATCTATCCAAATAGTACAGAGGGAGCATATACTGTTTTGGGTGGAAAATACATGGAATATCGTGGAAAGACAAGTCATAATTTTGCAAATGAGATTAGTCGAATAACATATGAAGGAAACTTTAGCTTAAACTGCACTGTAAAGCAGGTGAGTGCAAATCCTGCCATTAAGGCTAATTCACAAAAAGTGGCTGCACCGGTTCTTTCTATTAAGGGGACAGAAGGTGTTTCAGACCAATTGGATTTGGTAGAAAGTCCTACTCCTGAAGGAATCACCAATATATTTGATACGCCTGAAAAAATAGATACTCTTATGGTAGGTATGACTAAAGATACTTCTGTGGCACAAAAGATTAAAGATATCGAAGATACTTATGTTGGAGCAAATAACATTACAGTTGCTCAACCTTATGTAGAACAAGAAGTGCAGGAGATGGGGATTAATCCTTCCAAGGTCTCTATCTTGGGAGCTGGATTGAATGCAAATAACAGTGAGACAGTTACATTAAAAATCAGCAAGTCTTCAAATTCAGTTACAGGATTAGAAGAATGGAATAATCGGGTTATACTCGATATTAAATTAGAAGTAGGGTCAACTAATAAAACAAACCTTGATGTACCTGTTTCTATCACGATGCCACTTCCAGACGGTGTACAGAAAAATAAGCTTGCTATTTGCCATATACATAATGATGGAAGCAAAGAAGAAATCAGAGACTTCCGCTTTAATGCAGATGGAACATTTACGTTTTCCGTAAAAGATTTCTCAACTTTTGTATTTGCAAATAAATCTGAACAAACTGTAGTAACACAGGAGAATCGTGATAACCAAAAGAGAACAACCTATAGAACACCGGTTGAAAATGCGATCAATCAAGCTGTAGCTACAAGTGGTACTGCAGAAATAAGTGGTATTACAGCCCTTTCTTATGATGAAATGAAAAAGCTTTCTAAAAATCCAGATGCAAAACTTGTAATGTATTATACCTACAACGATGAGAAATACAAAGTAATTGTTACTGGAAAAGATGCAGTGGTAGATCCTTCTATTCCATGGTACGGACCACTTTATCTGGCAGGTAAGTATGGTAATTCTATTACAGCAGGGAAATAGGTATTGTTTCATGGATTATGGAACTGCCCGAGGGAGACATTTTCTAATTTTATCTGAAATTTAATAAATTATTAACGCAGGTTTCTGTTGAAATCCCTTGTTTTTGGGGAATACTTATGTTATGATGCATCCATACATGCAAATAATGAAAAGAATGCTGAGAACGAGACTCTGGCTTTGGAAAGCAACAGGAATGCGGCGTCACCGACTGAGAGCGCTGCTTGTGGGAGACTGCTAAGGGAACACTCGGGAGCAGGTTGTCTGAAAC
>JBJENT010000164.1:0-20403 GCA_051880335.1 Lachnospiraceae bacterium | reverse complement strand
TCTGCTAATGCGGGTGGTACCGCGGAGAACAAGTTGATCCGTCCCGGAGTACAAGATAATCTTGTATTCCGGGATTTTTTTATGGCACTGAAAATGCCTTTGAGACATGATTGCGCCATTGCTTATGGAACAAGGAGGAGAATATGACAGCAGCAAACATTTACAGAGATGTGAATATCGGTGAGATTTCAGAAGCTGATATCGACAAAACTTTAAAAGTAGCAGGATGGGTGGAAAACATCCGTGACCATGGCGGTGTTTCTTTCATCGACCTGCGTGATATGTATGGAGTACTTCAGGTGGTTCTGCGTGATACAGAATTGTTAAAAGGAATCACAAAGGAAAATTGTATTTCTATCGAAGGTATCATCGAAAAACGTGATGAAGAGACTTACAATCCAAAGATTCCAACCGGAACCATCGAACTGGATGCAAAGAAAATCACTACACTGGGCAAAGTATATAAACAGCTTCCTTTTGAAGTGATGACTTCCAAAGAAACCAGAGAAGATGTACGTCTGAAATATCGTTATCTGGATCTGAGAAATACCAAAGTAAAAGACAATATTATTTTCCGTTCCAAAGTCATCAGCTTCCTGCGTGAAAAAATGACAGAAATGGGATTTTTAGAGATTCAGACCCCTATTTTATGTGCATCCTCACCGGAAGGCGCAAGGGACTATATTGTTCCATCCAGAAAATTCAAAGGCAAATTCTATGCTCTGCCACAGGCACCGCAGCAGTATAAGCAGCTGCTTATGGTATCCGGATTTGATAAATATTTCCAGATTGCACCATGCTTCCGTGATGAAGATGCCAGAGCAGACCGTTCTCCGGGTGAATTCTATCAGTTGGACTTTGAAATGAGCTTTGCTACCCAGGAAGATGTATTTAAAGTAGGTGAAGAAATCCTGACAGCAACCTTCAATAAGTTTGCTCCGGAAGGGGCAGTGGTAACACAGGCTCCTTACCCTATCATCAGCTACAAACAGGCTATGTTAGAGTTCGGTACAGATAAACCTGACCTGCGTAATCCACTTCGTATTATGGATGTAACAGATTTCTTCCAGAAATGTACCTTCAAACCATTTATGAAGAAAACCGTACGTGCCATCAAAGTACATGCAGATATGTCCAAAGGCTTCCATGAAAAACTGCTCAGCTTTGCTACTTCCATCGGTATGGGCGGACTTGGTTATTTAGAAGTATTAGAAGACTTATCCTATAAAGGACCTATTGATAAATTTATTCCGGAAGAATACAAAAAAGAATTACTGGAACTGGCAGGTCTTGTGGCAGGCGATACCATCTTCTTTATCGCAGACAAAGAAGAAAAAGCAAATCTGTTTGCCGGACAGCTTCGTACCGAACTGGGTAAACGTCTTGACTTAATCGAAAAGAATGCATTCCGCTTCTGCTATGTCAATGATTTCCCGATGTTCGAAAGAGATCCGGAAACCAAACAGCTGGGCTTTACACACAACCCATTCTCCATGCCACAGGGTGGCCTGAAGGCACTGGAAGAGGAAGATCCGCTCAGCATATTGGCTTACCAGTATGATATCGTTTGCAACGGTGTGGAATTATCCTCCGGTGCAGTTCGTAACCACGATATCGACATTATGAGAAAAGCCTTTGCAATGGCAGGCTATGATGAAGAAACACTGAAAAATAAATTCGGCGCTCTGTATCAGGCATTCCAGTTCGGCGCTCCGCCGCATGCAGGCATGGCACCGGGTGTTGACCGTATGATTATGCTCCTTCGTGAAGAAGAAAATATCAGAGAGGTTATTGCGTTCCCGATGAACGGAAATGCACAGGATCTGATGTGTGGCGCTCCAAACGATGTGACAGAAATGCAGCTTAGAGAGGTTCATATCAAAGTTCGTGACTAATTGAGATTTTGACAACAAACCCCATGATTTTCCGGGATTTTTCCTGATACAAATCATGGAAGTGTGAATGAAAGAAAATGTGAATATGTCAGCTCCTGAATGGGAACTGATGAGATACTGACATATGTACGGATTTCATAATCGATTATTGAAGAAAGGAAAATATCATGGCAAATATCATTTCTGACGAAACGATTGAATATGTTGGCATTTTGGCCAAATTAGAATTATCTGCTGAAGAAAAAGAAGAAGCCAAGAAAGATATGGGACGCATGCTGGATTATATCGACCAGCTGAATGAACTGGATACTACCGGTGTAGAGCCCATGTCGCATGTTTTCCCGGTGCAGAATGTGTTCCGTGAAGATGTGGTGACGAACGGTGATGGTACCGAAGATACCCTGAAAAATGCCCCCAGTGAGAAAGACAGTATGTACGTGGTTCCACCTACATTTTAAGGATTCGAGACTGATAATTCAGATAGAAAGATTCCGATGGAGAGTAAGAATATGAATATTTTGGATTATACCGCTGTAGAACTGGCGGCAAAGATCAAAGCAGGTGAAGTAACTGCTGTGCAGGCCATGCAGGCAGTGCTTGATAGAATAGATGAAGTAGAAGAAACCTATCATTGCTATGTTACTCTTGATAAAGAAGCAGCAATGAAAAAAGCGCAGGAAGTGCAGGCAAAAATTGAAGCTGGGGAGCTGACAGGTCCTCTGGCCGGTGTACCGGTTGCCATCAAAGACAACATGTGTACAAAAGATGTACTGACTACATGTTCTTCTAAGATATTGAACAATTTTGTTCCTACCTTTTCTTCCCAGGCTGTTCTGGATTTGGAAGCAGCCGGTGCGGTGATGATTGGAAAGACCAATATGGACGAATTTGCCATGGGCTCTACCACAGAGACCTCTTATTACGGACCAACAAAGAATCCGGTAAATCCGGAACATGTACCGGGGGGTTCTTCCGGTGGTTCTGCAGCAGCAGTTGCTGCAAAAGAATGTTTCATGGCACTTGGCTCCGATACAGGTGGATCTATCAGACAGCCTGCATCCTACTGTGGTGTTGTGGGAATGAAGCCAACTTACGGAACAGTTTCCCGTTATGGATTGATCGCCTATGGTTCTTCCCTGGATCAGATCGGACCTTTAACCAAGGATGTAACCGATGCAGCTACCATTTTGGAAGTGATTGCTACCCATGATCCGAAAGATTCCACTTCCATGAAACGGGAAGAGACTGATTTTACCAGTGCTCTTGTAAAAGACGTAAAAGGCATGAAAATCGGTATTCCCAGAGACTATCTGCGGGAAGGGCTGGAAGAAGAAGTAAAAGATGCTGTGCTGGCAGCAGCAGAAATGCTGAAAGCAGCCGGAGCAGAGGTGGAAGAATTTGACTTAGGTATGGTGGAATATGCCATTCCTGCATATTATACCATCGCAACCGCAGAAGCCAGCTCCAATCTGGAACGTTTTGACGGAATCAAATATGGCTACCGTACCGAAGAGTATGAGGGCCTTCACAATATGTATAAAAAGACCCGTTCCGAAGGCTTTGGTCCGGAGGTAAAACGAAGAATCATGCTGGGATCTTTTGTACTCAGCTCCGGATATTATGATGCTTACTATTTGAAAGCATTAAGGACCAAGGCGCTGATCAAAAAAGCCTTTGATGATGCTTTTGCAAAATATGATGTGATCTTAGGACCGGTAGCTCCAACCACAGCACCAAAGCTGGGTGAAAGCTTATCCGATCCACTGAAGATGTATTTAAGTGATATTTATACGATTTCCGTAAATCTGGCAGGTCTTCCGGGTATTTCCTTGCCTTGTGGAAAAGACAGCAAGGGACTTCCAATCGGTCTGCAGTTGATCGGAGACTGTTTCGCAGAAAAGAAACTGATCCGCACAGCATATACCTTTGAACAGTTATACAAAGAAGCAGGGAAGGAGGCATAAGAGATGGCAAAAGAATACGAAACCGTCATTGGTCTGGAAGTTCATGTAGAACTGGCTACCAAGACCAAAATTTTCTGTGGTTGCTCCACTGCTTTCGGAGGTAGTCCCAACAGCCATACCTGCCCGGTATGTACCGGTATGCCCGGTTCTTTGCCGGTACTGAACAAACAGGTTCTGGAATATGCCATTGCAGTAGGCCTTGCAACCAACTGTGACATTACCAGATATGCCAAATTTGACCGGAAAAACTATTTCTATCCGGATAACCCGCAGAACTATCAGATTTCCCAGTTATACCTCCCGATTTGCAGAAACGGAAAGGTGGAAATCGAAACAGAGGCCGGAAAGAAATTTGTGGGAATCCATGAAATCCATATGGAAGAGGATGCCGGAAAACTGGTTCATGATGAATGGGAAGAATGTTCCCTGGTGGACTATAACCGTTCCGGTGTACCGCTGATTGAAATCGTATCAGAGCCGGATATGCGCAGTGCAGAGGAAGTCATTGCCTATCTGGAAAAACTTCGTATGATCGTACAGTATCTGGGTGCCTCCGACTGTAAACTGCAGGAAGGCTCCATGCGCGCAGACGTGAATCTGTCTGTTCGTGAAAAAGGTGCTGCAGAATTCGGCACCAGAACTGAAATGAAAAACTTAAACTCCTTTACTGCCATTTCCCATGCCATCGAAGGCGAGAGACAGCGCCAGATCGATCTGATCGAAGCTGGGGAAAAGGTGATTCAGGAAACCAGAAGATGGGATGATACCAAGGGTGCATCCTATGCCATGAGAAGCAAAGAGGATGCCCAGGATTACCGTTATTTCCCGGATCCTGATCTGGTACCGGTATCCGTCAGTGAAGAGATGCTGGATGAAATCCGTGCAAAACAGCCGGAATTCCGTCCGGAAAAAATGGCCCGTTATAAAGAAGAGTACGATATTCCGGAATATGATATTGAAATCATTACCGGTACAAAACGTATGGCTGATATCTTTGAAGCTACGGTTGCAATTTGTGGCCAGCCAAAGAAGGTTTCCAACTGGCTTATGGTGGAAACACTGCGTCTGTTAAAAGAAAACAACATGGACCCGGAAGATATCCGGTTTTCACCGGCTCATCTGGCAGACATCATTCAGATGGTGGACAAAAAGGAAATCAATGGTTCTGTTGCCAAGGAAGTCTTTGAACTGGTATTTAAAGAAGATATTGATCCAAGAGCTTATGTAGAAGAAAAAGGGTTAAAGACCGTAAATGACGAAGGTGCTCTCCGCAGTACCATTGAAGAGGTTGTGAAAAACAATCCTCAATCCGTAGAAGATTACCATAACGGAAAGCAGAAAGCCATTGGCTTCCTGGTTGGGCAGACCATGAAGGCTATGCAGGGCAAGGCTGATCCGGGCATGGTAAATCAGATTTTGAAGGAGTTGCTATGAAACAGATCATACTGGCTTCCGGGTCTCCAAGAAGGAAAGAACTGCTGGAGCAGCTTGGATTGTCCTTTGAGATTATGCCAAGCCATAAAGAAGAAATCATCACCACAACGCTTCCGGCGGATGTGGTGATTGAATTATCCAAGCAGAAAGCAAAAGACATCTGGGGACAGTTGGAAGAACGACAGGAAGATATTTTAGTGATAGGTGCTGATACCATTGTGGCTTTAGAGGGTGAGATCCTGGGAAAACCAAAGGATTTTCAGGATGCCCAGGATATGCTGGCAAAGCTGTCGGGCAAGGAACACCAGGTTTATACCGGTGTGACCATGCTTTGGATTACCGCAGATGGGAAACAGGAAGAGTATTCCTTTTATGTGTGCACCGGCGTAGCAATGTATCGCATTGGCAGAGCTGAAATCATGGATTATGTATTTGGTGGTGAACCTATGGATAAAGCCGGCGCTTACGCTATCCAGGGGCAGGGTGCCAAATTCATCAAATCTGTACGGGGAGAATACAGCAATGTGGTGGGACTCCCTATCGGAAGACTTTATCAGGAAATGAAAGCCTGGGATCTGTTATGATTTCGGATTGTACCAGGAGAGGAAACCCCGGTACTTGTTATAATTCCAGATGACTGGAAAGCGGCAGATATTTGCTTTGCACAGAAAGGAGAAGGAGTATGAGTATGAGCGATTCTTATGTAGAATGTCTGGTTGAAAAAGAAAATACAGGAGCCATGGCAGCACTGAAATATGTATGTGCACTTTTGGCAGTGGCCAGTTTTCTTCTTACAACGGTAATGGGTAGTGCGGTAGGATTTTTAGGAGTCATTGGATTTGCAGTGCTGGCCTATTTTTGTCATAGGAACAGTGCAGTGGAATATGAGTACCTATATGTGGAGAGAACTATTGTTGTGGACAAGATTACATGCAAAAGTAACCGGAAAAAAATGGGGGAATATGCTGTGGACGGAATAGAAATTTTCGCACCTGTCAAGTCCTGGCATTTGGGAGATTACAAAAACAGAAGTTGCAGTGTAATGGATTATAGTATCGGTGTGGAAAAACAGCCTGACGAAAGATATGTCATTTATTATGAAGGAAATAAGAAACTGATTCTGTCACCTACCAAAGAATTTGTGGAGGCTGTAAAAAATGTTGCACCACGAAAGGTTTTTATGGATTGACAGAGTGCTATATCTTTGCTAAACTTTATGAAATTTAGACTAGTATGAGATTTATGCCGGTTTGAGATTGTACCGGTTTAAAGTCTGTACTGGTTTGAGAATTGCAGCAGTTTGAAACTTACAGGAAAGATAAGGAGGAGAGAAGATATGGGTCAGATTATCGGCGAAGGCATTACCTTTGATGACGTACTTTTGGTACCGAATTATTCTCAGGTGATTCCGAATCAGATTGATTTAACAACCTGGTTAACCAAGAAAATCAAATTGAACATTCCGATGATGAGTGCCGGAATGGACACAGTAACAGAACACAGAATGGCAATTGCCATGGCAAGACAGGGTGGTATTGGTATCATCCACAAAAACATGTCAATTGAAGCACAGGCAGAAGAAGTAGACAAAGTAAAACGTTCTGAAAATGGTGTTATTACCGATCCATTTTCTTTATCCCCGGAACATACGCTGGCAGATGCAGATGCACTGATGGCAAAGTTCAGAATCTCCGGTGTGCCCATTACAGAAGGCAAAAAGCTGGTGGGTATCATCACCAATCGTGACTTAAAATTCGAAACCGATTTTTCCAAAAAAATAAAAGAATCCATGACTTCTGAAAATCTGGTTACAGCAAAAGTTGGAATCACTTTAGAAGAAGCAAAACATATTTTAGGCAAAGCCAGAAAAGAAAAATTACCAATCGTAGATGACGATTATAATTTAGCTGGTCTGATTACTATCAAAGATATTGAAAAGACCATCAAATATCCACTGGCTGCTAAAGATGAGCAGGGAAGACTGCTTTGTGGTGCTGGTGTAGGCATTACAGCTAACGTGCTGGATCGTGTATCTGCACTGGTAGATGCAAAAGTAGATGTTATCGTACTTGACTCTGCCCATGGTCATTCAGAAAACGTGCTCAGATGCCTCAGAATGATCAAGGAAAAATATCCGGAAGTACAGGTTATTGCCGGTAACGTGGCTACCGGAGAAGGAACAAGAGCCCTGATTGAAGCAGGTGCTGATGCGGTTAAAGTTGGTATTGGACCTGGTTCCATCTGTACCACACGTATTGTTGCAGGTATTGGTGTTCCGCAGATTACAGCGATCATGGACAGCTATGCTGTTGCAAAAGAGTATGGTATTCCGATTATTGCAGACGGTGGTATCAAGTACTCCGGTGATATGACAAAAGCCATTGCAGCCGGTGGTAATGTATGTATGATGGGTTCCATTTTTGCAGGATGTGATGAATCACCGGGAACCTTTGAACTTTATCAGGGTAGAAAATACAAAGTATATCGTGGTATGGGCTCTATTGCAGCTATGGAAAACGGTTCCAAAGACCGTTACTTCCAGTCAGATGCCAAGAAGCTTGTTCCGGAAGGCGTAGAAGGTCGTGTGGCTTATAAAGGAACCGTAGAAGATACGGTATTCCAGCTGATGGGCGGACTTCGTTCCGGTATGGGTTACTGTGGTACAAGAACCATTGAAGAATTGAAACAGAATGGTAAATTTGTGAAAATTTCAGCTGCAGCACTGAGAGAAAGCCATCCTCATGATATTCAGATTACAAAAGAGGCACCAAACTATAGCTCAGATGATAAATAGTCATATCTTATCTATTTTTTCTTAACAAATTACAGCACCGGTTTTCCAGAATCATGTAGGGAAAACCGGTGTTTTTTGTTGAAAAGTCCCGAGATTTCTTTACAAATTAGCAGGAAAAATGTCGAGAGTTATGAGAATATAAGGGTTTCTACCGTTGCATATTATGTGAACCATATGGTATGATAATTAGTAATTGGGATTATTTGGAGGTTTATTGGAGGATTACTTTATGTCGGAGCAGACTATAGCAATTGGGGACACGGAAAAGGCTAAACTGCAGAAGATGCAGAATAAGATTTGCCGTGTCAGTAAGGTGTTTGGCTGCTGTTTTGGGAAAGATGGGAAAAGACTGACAGAAATGTCAGGAAATACTGAGGATTTGAAAAGAATATCAAAATTGATACCTCTTGAGAACATTTCTGAAATGGTGGCTAATATTCAGAAAAGCAGCATGGAAGAGCTGATGGTGGAAGATACGGTTTATCCGTGGCTGAAATTTGCTGCAATTGATATCAAAAGCATAGGTGGTGCCATGCTTACCTGGATTTTTGGAGCAATTTTGGAAGATATGGCGGATGATCCTTCTGAGGTTGCAGATTTTCAGGAGAAAACAGTTTCAGACAGCTTTTATTCTTCTCTGGACCTGATACTGGACAGTTGTCGAATGATTTTAGGCAACCAGCTGTCAAAAGTAGAAGCAGAGGCTGAGAGTATCAAGTGCAAATCTTCTGAGGAGGAGATGGGACAAACTCTTAAGAAAATGGAAGCCATGACAGAAGTCGTGCAGCTTTTGGAACGGGATGATGAGATTGAACTTATCATGTCTGACTTCTTGAAAATAGCCGGAAAGTATCTGGCTGTCAGCAATGCAAAAATTTATCAGAGGCATTATCATTCTGCAGGAATCGATCTGATCACAGAATGGAATCATTCCATTGATGAAGTGGAAGATGAATCTATTATCGAGATATTAAAAGGGGAAGACTGGAAAAAAGATAACATTGTCATTGTGTCATCTACCACACCGGTGGAAGTGGCTACCAAAAACACAATGGAAAGAATGGGGATTTCTGCATTTACCATTTTACCTATTTTTATCCATGGCCGGGTCAGTATGTATGTCACTTTTGAGGAAAAGAAGGCTGATAAGGTATGGTCCACAGATGACATCTGCTTTATGAGTGATACGGTGAAGGTGCTTCAATCCATCATTACCAAGCGTGTTCAGAAAAATTCCCTGGCCAGCTCTTATGAATCTTTGGAAACGGTGCTGAATAATGTGGGATGTGGCATTTATGTGTGTGATAAAGCAAACGGGGAACTTCTTTTTATCAACAACTATATGCGTAAAATGTTCCCGAAAGAGATTAAGGAAGGAAAACTGGATACGATTTTCGGACAGCTGAGAAAGCCGGGAGAAGAAAAAGGTTCCTATGAATTCCATTATTTTGAACGATCCTCCTGGTATAATTTCAATTATACCAGTCTGACCTGGATGGATGGAAGGAAAGTATATCTCAGTTTTGTATATGATATTACTGATAAAAAAGAATATCAGAGAAAGATTGAGCAGCAGGCTTATACAGATTTTCTGACCGGCCTGTTTAACAGAATGTGCTGTGAACGTGATCTGGCAAGAATGGTTGACACAGCCAAAAACGAAGGAACCAGGGGTGCTATTTTATATCTGGATCTGGATGATTTTAAGCATATCAATGATGGTCTGGGACATCAGTATGGAGATGTACTGTTGCGGGCCATTGCCCATAGTATACAGAGAATTGCGGGGATTACAGATACCTGCTACCGAATGGGTGGAGATGAATTTGTCATTGTGATTCCACCAAGCAGCTATGATGAATGTGACCGGATCATTGAGGAGATACATGACGTATTTTCCAAACCATGGTTTCTGAAGGATACGGACTATTACTGTACCATGAGTATGGGTGTAGTAACCTTTCCGGATGATGGAGACAATGTGGATGATCTGATCAAAAAAGCAGATATATCCATGTATGATGCGAAGAAGAGTGGTAAGAACAGAGTCGCAAAATACGATTCCGACAGCGGAGCATCCTCCAACAGACGTCTCAGCATGGAAAAGAATATGCGTGATGCTACAGTAAAGGGCTGCGGAGAGTTTGAAATTTACTATCAGCCGATTATTGATGTCACACTGGAGGGAAAACCCTGTACAGGTGCAGAGGCATTGGTCCGCTGGAATAATGATGAAATGGGATTTGTCCCTCCGGCAGACTTTATTCCGCTGGCAGAATATCTGGGACTGATCAATCCGATTGGAGATTACATATTGGAACAGGCCTGTACAGCTTGCAGGGGCTGGAATGCCCATGGCCATCCAAATTATAAAGTAAATGTCAATCTTTCCGTCATTCAGCTTTTACAGCCGGACATTGTGGACAAGGTTAGAGCAGCTTTAGAAAAATCCGGATTGAATCCCCATAATCTGACACTGGAAGTGACAGAAAGTCTTGCCATAAATGATATGAAGAAAATGAGAGAAGTAATAGATGCCATCAAAGCTCTTGGTGTCAGAGTTGCGCTGGATGATTTTGGGACAGGCTATTCTTCTCTCAGTCATATCCGCGAGATTCCACTGGATGTGATCAAAGTGGATCAGGGATTTGTAAAAGAGCTGGCCGAGGATAGTTTCTCCCAGGCATTTGTTAAAATGATCGCAGAGCTGGCGCAGACATTAGGCCTTCAGGTTTGTGTGGAGGGTATCGAAACGGAAGAACAGTTCCGGGTGCTGGATGGCATGAATGTAAAAATGATTCAGGGATATTACTTCGACAGGCCCATGTGTCAGGCAGAGTTTGAAAAGAAGTATGTATAAGAGAAATATTAAGAAGTACATAGAAAAGAAATATTGAGTAGTTCATACGGAGGAAAGAGCATGGAAATGAAACAGTTAGGTCAGGAATTGGCATCCACATCCTATCCGGGACGAGGTATCGTAATCGGGAAGACACCGGATGGAAAGCATGCAGTGACAGCATACTTTATTATGGGGAGAAGCGAGAACAGCCGGAATCGGATTTTTGTGGAAGAGGGAGAAGGAATCCGTACACAGGCTTTTGATCCTTCAAAGCTGAGTGATCCCAGCCTGATCATTTATGCTCCGGTACGGGTACTTGGAAACAAAACCATTGTAACCAATGGAGATCAGACCGATACCATATACGAACTGATGAAGGAAGGAAAGACCTTTGAACAGTCTCTTCGCACCAGAGAGTTTGAGCCGGATGGTCCAAATTATACGCCCAGAATTTCCGGCATCATGAATATCGAGAATGGACACTTTAATTTTGCAATGTCCATTTTGAAAAGCAGTAATGGTGATCCTTCCGGATGTAACCGCTATACCTTTGCTTATGAGAATCCGAAAGCAGGGGAAGGACGCTTTATTCATACTTATATGGAAGATGGAAATCCTCTGCCCAGCTTTGAAGGAGAACCAACCTGGATCAATATAGAAGACCTTTCTATTGATGATTTTGCAAACATGGTTTGGGAAAACTTAAATGAAGATAATAAAGTATCTTTATTTGTACGCTATATCGATATTGAAACAGGTAAATATGAAAGCAGAATTATCAATAAAAATAAATAAGAAAGGAATCTTTAGATGAACGAATTAGAATTGAAATATGGCTGTAACCCCAATCAGAAACCATCCCGTATTTTTATGGAAGATGGCAGTGAACTTCCGATTCAGGTATTAAACGGAAAACCGGGGTATATCAATTTTCTGGATGCATTTAACGGATACCAGTTGGTGAAAGAATTAAAGAGAGCAACCGGGCTTCCGGCAGCGACATCTTTTAAACATGTTTCACCGGCAGGTGCAGCAGTAGGACTTCCGTTGACTGAAGTGGAGAAAAAGATATACTGGGTGGATGAATCCATTGAAATGACTCCCCTTGCCAATGCCTATGCCAGAGCAAGAGGCGCAGACAGAATGTCATCTTTTGGTGATTTCATTTCCTTATCTGATGTGTGTGATAAAGCAACAGCGCTTCTGATCAAGAAAGAAGTATCCGATGGCGTCATCGCTCCGGGATATGAACCGGAAGCTCTTGAAATCTTAAAAGCAAAGAAAAAAGGCGGCTACAACGTAATACAGATTGATCCGGACTATGTACCGGCACAGGTGGAACACAAACAGGTTTACGGTGTGACCTTTGAGCAGGGTAGAAATGAATTAAATATCGACCGGGATTTTCTGTCCAATATGGTAACAGAAAACAAAGAGATACCGGACAGCGCTAAGATCGATCTGATCATTGCACTGATCACCTTGAAATATACCCAGTCTAATTCGGTATGCTATGCCAAAGGCGGACAGGCAATCGGTATCGGAGCAGGGCAGCAGTCCCGTATTCACTGTACACGTCTTGCCGGAACCAAAGCAGATAACTGGTATCTGCGTCAGGCACCACAGGTGCTTTCCCTGGAGTTCGTAGATGGCATCGGACGGGCAGACAGAGACAATTCCATTGATTTATATATTGGCGATGAATATGAAGACGTTCTGGCAGAAGGAACCTGGCAGAAATTCTTTAAGGTAAAACCACCGGTATTTACCAGAGAAGAAAAGAAAGCATGGCTGGCAGGAAATACCGATGTGGCCCTTGGCTCGGATGCATTCTTTCCATTTGGAGATAATATTGAAAGAGCCCATAAAAGTGGTGTAAAATATGTAGCACAGCCTGGTGGTTCTATCCGGGATGATCATGTGATAGAGACCTGTAATAAATATGGCATCGCTATGTGCTTTACAGGAATCCGATTATTCCACCACTAATTGCGTATTGCAATCCGGTCATTTCATGAACCCGGGCCGGCGTGATGGTATGACAGATTTTGCAATAAATGACATAAATGAGGAGTATTATGATGAGTGAAGAAGTAAAAGAAGTAATGGACGAGAAGGAAGAAAAAGAGGTAGTCAGCAAAAACTTTATTGAACAGGCCATCGAAAAGGATCTGGCAGAGGGGGTATACGATCATGTGATGACCAGATTCCCACCGGAACCAAACGGATATCTGCATATCGGACATGCCAAAAGTATTTTACTCAATTACGGTCTGGCACAGGAGTATGGCGGCAAATTTAATATGCGTTTTGATGATACGAACCCTACAAAGGAAAAGACAGAGTTCGTAGAATCCATTATAGCCGATGTAAAATGGCTGGGAGCCGATTTTGAAGACAGGCTTTATTTTGCATCCAACTATTTTGAAAAGATGTACGAGGGTGCTGTGAAGTTGATCAAAAAAGGAAAGGCCTATGTTTCCGACCTGACAGCAGAGCAGATGCGTGAATACCGGGGGACTTTGACAGAGCCCGGAAAAGAGGACCCAAACAGAAACCGGAGCATCGAAGAAAATCTGGCCCTGTTTGAGGATATGAAAAACGGCAAATTTGCGGACGGTGAAAAAACACTTCGTGCCAAAATCGATATGGCATCTCCCAATATGAATATGAGAGATCCGATCATCTATCGTGTGGCTCATATGACCCATCATAATACCGGAGATAAATGGTGTATTTATCCGATGTATGATTTTGCCCATCCAATCGAGGATGCGGAAGAGGGTGTTACCCACTCTATCTGTACCCTGGAGTTTGAAGACCACAGACCGCTTTATGACTGGGTGGTAAGAGAACTGGAATATCCGCAGCCTCCAAGACAGATTGAGTTTGCTAAAATGTATTTAACCAATGTGGTTACTGGAAAGAGATATATCAAGAAACTGGTTGAGGATGGTATCGTAGACGGATGGGATGATCCCCGTCTGGTATCCATTGCCGCTCTTCGAAGAAGAGGATTTACTCCGGATTCCATCAAGATGTTTGTGGATCTCTGCGGTGTCTCCAAGGCCAATTCTTCCGCTGAATATTCCATGCTGGAGTACTGTATCCGGGAAGATCTGAAGCTGAAAAAACCACGTATCATGGCAGCACTGGATCCAATCAAACTGATAATCGATAATTATCCGGAGGATCAGATCGAAGAACTGGAAGTGGTAAACAACCTGGAAAATCCGGAACTGGGAAGCAGAAAAGTTCCCTTTGGAAAGGTTCTGTATATTGACCGGGAAGATTTTATGGAAGAACCACCGAAGAAATATTTCCGTCTGTTTCCGGGCAATGAGGTGCGCTTAATGCACGCTTACTTCGTAAAATGTACCGGATGTGTGAAAGATGCCGATGGAAATGTGACAGAGGTTCACTGTACCTACGATCCTGCAAGCAAGGGCGGTAACAGCCCGGATGGCAGAAAAGTAAAGGGAACCATTCACTGGGTAAATGCCTCTACTGCACTGCAGGCTGAAGTGAGACTTTATGAAAACATTATTGATGAAGAAAAAGGCGTTTACAATGAAGATGGCAGCCTGAATCTGAATCCAAATTCATTGACAGTACTGAAAAACTGTTACATTGAGCCAAGTCTGAAAGACGCAAAGCCATACGATAGTTTTCAGTTTGTCCGTCAGGGCTTTTTCTGCGTAGACTGCAAGGACTCCAAACCGGGTGCACCTGTGTTTAACAGAATCGTATCCTTAAAGAGTTCCTTTGTACTGCCGAAGAAATAGAAATGTATGGAGCTATTCAGGCCCCCATTCGCAAAACGCAACTTCGCTGGTTTCATTTAAATGAACAAACATAAGAGAAAATAGAAAGAAGAAGTATATAAAAGAGGAAAAAATATGTCGGGGTTATTATCAGGATTAGGTTCTTTTGGTCTGGAAGGACTGGAAGATATGGATTTATTTGAAGAAGAAAAGAAACAGGAAAATGAGGCGGAAGCAGAAAAAGCGCAGAAGCCTGAAGTGAAGGAAGAGGAATATTTATTTGATAAAACCTTCCAGTGTCCTGTGTGCGAAAAGAAAGTCACCGCCAGGACCATACGTACCGGCAAAGTACGTCTGCTCGGAGCAGATCCGGATATGAGACCCCGTTATGAGCAGACAGATCCGCTGAAATATGATGTCATCATGTGCGATAAATGTGGATTTACTGCCCTTACCAGATTTTTTACCTATATGACGCCAACCCAGAAAAAGGCCATTAAAGAAAAAATCAGCCAGAATTTCAAAGCACCTGAGGTAAAAGCAACTTATACCTATGAAGAGGCGCTGGAGCGTTATAAAATGGCCCTTGCCTGCAGCATCATCAAAGGGGCAAAGGCCAGTGAAAAAGCCTATATCTGTTTGAAAATGGGATGGCTTTGCAGAAGTTACGGGGAGTTCCTGGATAAAAAGACTCCCGGTTATGCGGATATGAAAAAAGAAATCGATGAAATGGAAAATGCATTCCTGCATAATGCACTGGATGGGTTTGTCGCAGCTGTGGCTTCAGAAAACTTCCCAATCTGCGGTATGGATGAGGTGACTGTTGATTACCTGATGGCAACCCTTGCAGCCCGGTTCGGCAAATATGATGTTGCTTCCAAACTGATTTCCTCTGTGTTGTCTTCCCGTTCTGCGAATACCAGGATGAAAGACAGGGCGAGGGATTTAAAGGAGCAGGTGCTGCTGAAAATAAGAGAGCAGGGAGAATAAAAATTAGGCCAACATTTCAAAACGCGACCAAAGGTCTTGGACGGTTGAAATGTTGGCTTATTTTTTGTTATGGCGACGAGGAAAATGCTCAGCGTGCTTGCACGAATGAGCATTTTTTTTGACAATATTTGCGAAGAATGATTTTCTATTTGGGAAGATGAAAATGTTACGACAAAACGCATTTCAAGTAGCTTCTTAAAAGTACTTTCAATTATTACAAAAAAGAAGTTAATAATCCGATACAAAAGTACATTCAGAATCTAATAAACGGAACAAATGAACCTACAGATACTTTTGAACAACAAGCGATTCCATGAGAGAGAGGTAGGCCATATTTTCCTCGTAGAGCATCTCTGCGTTAAAGCTGCAGTTGGAGAAGTGGTCCTGCATATTTTCACGGATGGTGTATTTTAACATATTGCAAATTTGTGATGCAGTGGTTTCATCTGGGAAGATGGATAAATCCATCTGCTCGTAAATGAGCTGATATAAAGCATTGTAGGACTGTTTCTTTTCTTCAATGGCAAGAAGGGCTTCACTGACATTTTCTGTTTCACATTTATCCAGAAAACTTTGCATATAAGGGTAGTTTTTCAGTATTTGGAGTTTGGCGCCTTCCATCTGTTTCAAGATTTTGAAAAAGTCTGTGGTTTTGGAATCGATGGCAACTTTTAATTCCATGGTCATATAACGCACGCTGTAATCGTATACGAAAGCATAAAGCCCCACTTTTGAGCCAAAATAATGGAATAAAAGACCTTTGGAAATGCCGGCTTCTTTTACCATATCATCGGTACTTGCAAAACGGTATCCAAACTGTGCAAATATTTTCAAGGCTGCATTGATCATGCGGTCCTGTTTTTCTTTTTTCAGATCAAAAAATTTCTCGTTCATGTTGTAACCTGCCCCTTACATTCAGTTTAACCTATTCCTATTTCTGTCATCATGGTCTGTTTTTTATCACCATGGTCTGCTTTTTCAGCACAGTGGTCTGACTTTTTTATCATATTAGTCTGCTTTTCAGAACATGATTTCCTCCTGTTCTGTTGACTTTGACAGTCGATTACACTATACCATATCAAAAAATGAGCTTCAAGATTTTCCTGTAAATGTTCTTGAAAAAAGTACAAAAAAATAAAAAATTTCTCTTTTCAATTAGCGGGATTCGTTATAAGATATTTTGTAATGGTGTGCCATTAAAATAATGAGTTTTCAGCAGATGTCATAAAATGACAGACACAAGATACAAAGAGGGGTCAGATTATAGAAAGGGGATTATAGCACCATGGCAAAGAAATTTGGAAAGTTTTTATTGTTTACCGCCGTAGCTTCAGCAGCAGCAGCCGGGGCATATTATTATTTGAAAGAAAAAGATGCTCCAATCATTCCGACCGATGATGAAGATGAAGATTTTGATGCATTCAGTGATGATCAGGAGGATGCGGAAAGTAACAGAACTTATGTGACTATAACACCGGAAAAACCGACAGAATCTGTAGCAGAAACGGTTAAGAAAGTCTTCCAGGAAGCAAAAGATACAATAGTAACCAAAGCAGCGTCTATTAAACCTTTTGAAGGTGAAAAAATAGAAGAATTCTTCGATGATGAAGACGAGGAGGGAGATACGAATGAGTAATGAAAAAACCGTAACTAATAATGCAGTTTATGATGCAAAGACCCTGGGCGTTCCGAAAATGCTTATTCTGGGTATGCAGCACGTATTTGCAATGTTTGGAGCAACCGTACTTGTTCCGGCACTGACTGGACTCAGTGTTTCAACAACGCTTCTTTTTGCAGGTTTGGGAACACTGTTATTCCATTTCCTGGCAAAAGGAAAGGTACCGGCATTTCTTGGTTCATCCTTTGCATTTCTTGCAGGCTACTGGGCAATTGCTCCAAATGGTGAAGCAGAGCTTTTACCTTATGCATGTCTTGGTGTAGCTTGTGCCAGTCTTTTATATGTTATCTTATCCGCGCTTATTAAAGCGTTTGGTGTTAACAAAGTAATGAAATTCTTTCCACCGATTGTAACCGGTCCTATCATTATCGCAATTGGTCTTAACTTATCCACATCCGCTATTTCAAACTGTGAATCCAACTGGGCAATCGCTATTCTTGCTATTGTTATTGTTGTGGTATGTAATATCTGGGGTAAAGGTATGATTAAAATCATTCCAATTATCTTAGGTGTTATTGGTTCCTATGTGGTAGCTGCGATTTTTGGACAGGTTGATTTTACACCGGTTGCTGAAGCAGCTTGGATCGGACTTCCAATCAGCTTTGATCGAACAGTTTTCGCTGTATTTACCAATCCGGATACTTCACTTATTATTACAGCAATTATCACTATTATGCCAATTGCATTTGCTACAATCGTTGAACATATCGGTGATGTTTCTGCTATTTCTTCTACCGTAGGAAAGAACTTCATTCAGGATCCGGGTCTTCACAGAACACTCCTTGGTGATGGTCTTGCAACACTGGTCGCTTCCCTGTTCGGAGCACCTGCTAATACAACCTATGGTGAGAACACAGGTGTATTATCCCTGACAAAAGTATATGATCCACTGGTTATCCGGATTGCAGCCGGATTTGCAGTTCTGTTTTCTTTCTGTCCTAAGATTGCAGCACTGATCAGTTGTATGCCGACTGCTACACTGGGTGGTGTATCTCTGGTACTGTATGGTATGATCTCTGCAGTCGGTGTTCGTAACGTGGTAGAAAACAAGGTAGATTTTTCTCAGAGCAGAAACGTTATTGTAGCAGCACTTATTCTGGTACTTTCTATCGGTATCAACTACAGTGCAGCAGGTGCTGTTTCTTTCACTATCGGAGCTGTAACAATCAGCCTTTCCGGTCTGGCAGTTGGTTCTTTAGTAGGTATCATTTTAAATGCAGTTCTTCCTGGTAAAGATTATGACTTTGATGAAGAAAATCCTACATCAACCGGTGTTGATTTTGAGATTAATCAGTCTAAGGTAGAGTAATAACCAACTTGAGTATATCGGATTTCATATAGGACGTTGTATAAAAAACGAATGATACTCATGAAATGAAAAAGTGTATATAGAAAAGATAAACGAAACAGCTCCGGTAGGGTTAACCGGAGTTGTTTTTTACCTATTTTTGCTTTTTACATAGCATCTGATAGCTTCAATTATTTCTGAATACTTGACGAAAGCGGTTGTAAATAAAAAATTACTGTATGCTGAGATCTTGTTTGGAAAAAACAGTAACTGTAAGAAGAGGTTTTGAAACAGTTACTGTTTTTTAAAGTGTTATGGGAGAAAAACAGTAACTGCAAAAGGACATCAGAGAATGATTACTGTATTTTGAGACGTCATGAAGAAAAAACAGTAAAAGTAGGAAGGCATCAGAAAAAAAATTACTGTATTTTGGAACGTTATGTGGAAAAAGCAGTAAAAGTGGGAAGGCATCAGAAAAAAATTACTGTATTTTTGTGAGTTATGAGGGAAAAACAGTAACTGTAAAAGTCATTTTAAAAAAGTTACTGTATTTCGGGAATTTATGAAGAAAATACAGTAAATGCAAACCGCCGACCTAATTTGAGAAAATGATTCATAATAAGTATAGAAAGCAGCGAAAGAAATCAGGGAAAGAAATCAGGGAAAGAAAGCCGATGTTGATGTTTGAATTCACGTTGACTATAATTAGAATGACAGAAAAATAAAATAGAAGTCAAATATAAGACGAGTAGAACCAAAATTATGGCCGAATATTAGAGAAATAGAAGTCGAATAGAAGCTGAAGGGAGCAAAGTATGTCCATTTCATTTGTTTTTGGTGGTTCCGGTGCGGGAAAAAGTACATATGTTTACGATCAGGTCATCAGGCGTTCCCTGGAGAATCCGGAGCAGAACTTCTTTATCATTGTTCCGGATCAGTTCACTATGCAGATACAGAAGGAAATTGTGGAGAGGCATCCGAGACATGGGATTATGAACATTGATGTACTCAGCTTTGGACGACTGACTTACCGTATTTTTGAAGAAACCGGAGAAGGTGGGGCACAGTCTGTTCTGGATGATACCGGAAAGAATCTGATTCTGCGGGTAGTGGCAGACCGGCATAAAGAAGAGCTGAAGGTGCTTGGCGGATATCTGAAAAAGCAGGGATATATTCATGAAATCAAATCTGCCATTTCTGAATTTATGCAGTATGGAATCAGTACAGATGAACTGGACAAGATTATAGAAGCTTCCAAAGAGAGAAGCTCTTTGGCATATAAACTGGGAGACCTGTCGTTACTGTATCGGGAATTTTGCAGTTATATTAAAGAGAAATATATTACAACAGAAGAGTCTCTGCATATTCTGGCGGAAAAATTACCCGAATCCCGGATTTTACAGGACAGCTTTATTGTATTCGATGGTTTTACGGGTTTTACACCGGTACAGCTTCTGGTAATCGGCCAGCTTCTTGGCTGTGCCCGGGAGGTGTGCTTTACCATACTGATGGATGAGCGGGAAAATCCCTTTGAAGAAGCCGGAGAGCATAATTTATTCCAGCTTTCCAGAAAGACGGTAAGTGCACTGCTGCGCAAGGCGGAGGAAGAACAGGTAGAGCGCGGAGAAGATGTTTTCCTTCGGGGAACTCCTGTCTGGCGGTTAAAAGAGCAGAGGGCCTTAGCTCATTTGGAACAGAATCTGTTTCGCTATCCCCAGAAAGCATATCCGGAGATCCCGGAAGGAGTGGAGATC
>JBJENT010000163.1:0-2098 GCA_051880335.1 Lachnospiraceae bacterium | reverse complement strand
GGTAGTATACCACAGCAGAGGCAAAAAGTACATTTCTTTCACATTTTTATTTGGAGCACACAGTTCATCGATTGTCATGAATACCATATCCTCACTCTCGGTAAAATTCACATCAGGCAGAAATCTGTCTGTTTCGGATTGATACCCCAGTTCCGGGTGCTTTTTCATTCTCTTAAATACACAGGTTGGATTTTTTATTCTGTATTCTTCCCAGAGATAAACATACATTGCTTGTTTACCATCGGAATTATACTTTTTTGAAAGGAATCGTAAATCCTGTTCATTTATCTTTTCCATTTTTTTGTACCTTTTCCTTTTTAACACTCTGTTTTGACCCTTTGACACGATAGCTGTCACCCGTTATACTGATCAAGTGGCAGTGATGCAATAACCGGTCAAGTATGGCTGTTGCCGCAAGCTGTCCAGTAAATAGTTCATCCCATCTGCCCATTGGCAGGTTGGTCGTGATAATGAGGGAGCTTTTTTCGTATCTTTGGCGAATGATCTGGAAAAACAGGCTCTCTCTTTCTTTGTCCATTTTTATGTAGGACAGCTCATCTATAATCAGAAGGTCTATTTTATTTAGTTTTGTAAGCATTTCTTGTAGTCTTCCTGAAAGCATTTCATCATACATATGATCAATCAATTCTTTTGCATTTACAAACAGCACCTTATATCCGGCATCACAGGCATTTCTGCCAATCCCTGTTGCAATCATACTCTTGCCGACACCGGGTGGACCAATAATGATGATATTTTCATGGGACTGTATAAAGTGCAGTTTGGCCAGATCATCTATCTTCGCCTTATCCAAAGACGGATTAAAGCTGTAATCAATGTCATCCAGTCTTGACGGCAGATCAAAACCTGCATTGGCAAGCAGTTTTTCTGTTCTTCTGTTATTTTTACCTTCGTCCTCTGCATTTATCAGTCTCATAAGGAATTCAAGATAATCCATGGAACTGCTTTCTGCTTCCCTAATGATGTCAGTATACTGCTGACGCATATCCACAAGTTTGAACTGCTTAAGTTTCTCCTCAATATAAGCCGCCTTTTCAGATGTCAGTTGCATTTGCAGCCTCCCTTCCGTATTCCTCATAGTAACTGCAGTCCCTGGTAAGGGAGAAAACTGTATCATTCTCCGAAATACTTTTCTGTCTTATCGGTTCATCAAGTGTTCTGGTGCCGTTATTGTATTCACGAAGCAAGGAGCGGAAAGACTTTATATCCATCTTATCCTCATCTACGCACAAACCTATGAATGCATCCAGCACTTTATCATCGTATAGTTCCTGAAGTTCCATGATTTTTCTTGCGTAATGCGTTGGCTGGTCAAACTTTCTTCCGGCAGCTTCCAGATAACGAATACCATTACTGAATCTGGTTGTAAAATCACGTCTTATCTGTGGAATGGATGTCGGAACCTTCTTCGCAATAGCATCATAATGCGCTTCTACTGTATGAGTGTTGTGCTTCCCATCAAATGCCTCGATATCCATAATGAAGCTGTCCTTTGCATCATAGACTTTGATTTTATAACCATAAACAAGGCGCACATGAACTTTCCTGGTTGCATATTTAACAGGAACACTATACTTTTTTCCGTCAAAGCAAAGATAACTGTCAGGACTTATTTTTCTCTCCACCGTTTTCTTCCGGTAATAATGATTGGTCGGAAGTGGCTGTAATAATGCCTTCTCCTCAATCAGATAGAAATCATTCGGCACACGCTTTGTGGTACCGTGCACTTCATTGCACCAGTCGTTTACAAAATCTTTCCCCCGGTGGTTCAGTTCTTCCATGCTTTCAAAGCGGTTGCCCTTGATAAACTGTTGCTCGATATAGGTAAATGGATTTTCCACCTTGCCTTTTTTACGTGGCCAATAGCAGGGACATGCATTCATCTCTGTACCAAGGTTGGCTGCCATAAGCAATGCATGAGGATTATATCTGATTTCATCCTCACTTTTGGGATTATTTTCGATTACAAGAGCTTTAGGGTGGTGCTAGAATATAATTAGTACAAGTTAGACATGGAAATTTCTTAACATAGAAGTATAATGGAAAACAGATGGAGGAATGGATATGGCTACACAGT
>JBJENT010000162.1:0-11515 GCA_051880335.1 Lachnospiraceae bacterium | reverse complement strand
TCTCTTTCCTTTGGTGCCTGCATCTGTTCCTTACAGTGAGGACATTTAATTAAGATTGTTTCCATCCCAGATTTCCTTCCTGATCCTGTTTTTATTCATCCCAGTTGTGATATACTGCCTGAACATCATCATCTTCATCCAAAAGATCCAATGTTCTCTGAAGACATTTGATTGCATTTTCATCAGTCAATTCCACATAGTTCTGCGGAATCATGTTTACATCAGCAGAAACATATGGAACACCGGCATCCTCCAGTGCCTTTCTGACATTTTCCAGTTCATCCGGATCAGTTAAGATTTCAAAACTATCCTCTTCTTCATTGAAGTCTTCTGCTCCGCCATCTAATGCAATCATCATAAGCTCATCTGCATCCATATCGCATTCTTCTTTGTCAATGATGATCTGGCCTTTTTTATCGAACATATAAGAAACACATCCGGGTGTTCCTACATTGCCCTGGCCTTTTGTAAATGCACTTCTGACATTTGCAGCGGTTCTGTTCTTATTATCTGTCAAAGTATTTACAATGATCGCAATACCGTTAGGACCATATCCTTCATATGTAATATATTCATAATTTACACTTCCGTCCTCACCGGCAGCCTTCTTAATACCTCTTTCGATGGTATCGTTTGGCATATTATTGGATTTTGCTTTTGCAATAACCTGTGCCAGCTTGAAATTATTGGATGGATCCGGTCCACCTTCTTTTACAGCGACTGCAATTTCACGTCCGATAATCGTAAAAATTTTGCCTTTCGCAGCATCATTTTTTTCCTTTTTGTGTTTAATGTTTGCAAATTTTGAATGTCCTGACATGCTTATTCTCCTTTAATTCTCTTGTATTATCTCTTTGCCATTTTCATTCGGCTGTGTCTTATACACAAGTACTTCTTTAATTCTGTGGTTTTCCACTTTATGAATCTGAAAACAATAGCCATCCACCAAAACAGACAGTTCGTCATTCTCATCCGGTATTTTATCTAATTTGGAAATTAGAAAACCATTTATGGTTTCAAATTCCTCTTCCCGGAAATCAATGCCAAACTTTTCTTCCAGATCCTCCAGCAGAGTCATACCATCAATGATATAATGATTTTCACTGGTTTCTTCGATGTGTGTATCTTCCTCATCATATTCATCCAGAATATTTCCAACGATTTCTTCCAGAATATCTTCCATGGCGATCAGCCCGGCAGTCTGGCCATATTCATCAATCACGATGGCCATTTGTGCCTTTCTGGTCTGCATCTCTTTAAACAAAAGATCTATTTTCTTTGTCTCCGTACAAAAGAATGCATCCCGCACAAGATCCGGTATATCTTTGATCGCTTTTGTTCTGTTTTCAGGAATCCTGTTCATTCGAAACGCATCTTTTAAATGTAAGATGCCTAAAATATGATCAATGTTTTCTTCATAGACCGGAAATCTGCTATTATTTTCATCCAACATGAAATCCAGTGCATCACCCAACGTGGTAGAAGCGTCGATTCCCACAATCTGGGATCGATGAATCATAATATCAACCGCTTCCTTATCATTTAAAGCAAAAATATTAGTAATCATTTCCGCTTCATCATCTTCTATGGTTCCGTTTTCGTGACCTTCATTGATCATGGTCATAATATCTTCTTCAAATTCCTCAGCAGGATTTTTTCTTCTGACCTTATCAAACCACTTTTTTGCGGATTTCAGGATGTTTCTGTTTTCTGCTGCATCCGAACTATCATCCGACATTTTCTCATCTCCTCATGCATAAAATATCAAATTAGACTATACCATTTAATACTTCTATCGTCAAGAAAATAGCCCTGAACCGGTCAAGATGACAGTTCAAGGCTAATTGCCAATGCATGATTTACCTGGTCCATCATCCGGTCATCCAGGTGACAGACTCTATCCTTTAATCTCTTCTTATCGATGGTACGAAGCTGTTCCAAAAGAATCACTGAATTTTTTTCGATATTATACTGCGCAGCCCTCAGTTCGATATGTGTGGGCAGTTTTGCTTTATTCTGTCTCGATGTAATCGCTGCACATATCACTGTCGGACTATGTTTGTTTCCGGTATCATTCTGTATGATCAGTACCGGTCTGATTCCTCCTTGCTCAGATCCTATAACAGGTCTTAAATCAGCATAATAAATGTCTCCCCGTCTCACTTAAAATACCTCTTTTCCTACTTTTAGGAATAGTATTGACAGGTAGCAGGCTTTCATTCATAAATTTTATTATTTTTTATATAAACACGAGGAATTCTCTGTCCCAGGTCACAGGCAAGTTCATAATTGAACCGGCCGGAAATGGCTCCAAGTTCTTCCATAGTTATCGATTCCGATCCATCCTTTCCGATCAATGTAACCAAATCTCCTTCCTGTACATCAGAAATATCGGTTACATCCACCATAAACTGATCCATACAAACACGTCCGCAGATAGGAGCCTTTTGTCCTTTTATCAGAACATATCCCTTCCCGGAAAGTCCACGTGGATATCCATCTCCATAACCCACAGGGATGGTTGCAATCCTGCGCTCATCCGGTGTGACATAGGTTCCTCCGTAACTGATTGCCACACCCTTCGGAACATCCTTCAGAAAAGCAATATGGCTGTAAAGAGAAAGCACAGGTTTTAAAGAAATAATCTCTTTGCTCACTTCCTCTGATGGCCATAACCCATATAAAGTAATACCGGCACGTACCATATCCATATGAGTTTCCGGCAGTTCTACGATGGATGCACTGTTAGCACAATGACAGATCGGTATGAAAATGCCCAGTTCTGTTTTTACCCGGTCTGTAAATTCTTTAAATTTCCGGAACTGTTCAAAGGCACATGTTTTATCCGTTTCATCTGCTCTGGCGAAGTGGGTAAACATACCTTCTATTTCCAATCCAGGCAGCATACTGACTTCTTTTACAAAAGAAAGCCCCTTCTCATCGGGATAGATTCCCACTCTGGTCATCCCTGTATCCACTTTGATATGGATCTTCAGTGTTTTCCCAAGAGACACTGCTTTTTTGGATAATTCTTTTGCCATATCAAAACGAAAAACAGCTGGTCTGATTTCTTCTGTTACAAGACTTTCATAGCAGTATGGAAAGGTGTATCCCAGAATCAAAATGGGCTTTTTTATTCCATCATCACGAAGCTTTAACGCCTCTTCCACAGTTGCTGTAGCATAACCAAATACATAATCCAGCTTTTCCAGCTGCTTGGCAATGGGAGTGGCACCATGACCATAGCCATTGGTTTTAATAACCCCCATCATCTTTGCACCGTTTTTTATGTTTTGATGCATCTGTTCCATATTATATAAAACAGCATCCAGATCCACCGTGGCACACACTCTCTTATGATTTCCTATCAGTTCCTCTGTTTGTTCCTCATTGCGTTCCTCTTTCATAGTCTTCTCCTCCTAAGATATTATAGTTCTTTCATAATATTTATCATACCATCTATGATATCTTTTGATGTCATGGATGTTTCTCCATATTTAAGGGCCGCTGTATCTCCGGCTTTTCCATGGAGATAAACTGCTCTTACCGCACTGACGAAAGCTACCGGATAGTCCTGCAGTAGGTTGGATAATTCCATATCTGTCAGGTCATGGTTATCCAAAAGCAGCTGGATAACAGATGTGCCAACGATACTGGAAAGCACATCGCCGGAACCGGCAGCCGCCATTCCGCTGTTGCCGGACTGATTGATATAATAAACAAATCTTTCTTTGTCATAGCAGGCAACTACTGTCGCAGAGTCCTTACAAATTAAAATGAATCCTGTTTTTCTGCAGAAATCCCTGATGCACTCCATTCTGGTCTGCTGAAGGGATTCCCGGGAAAAACCACTGATCCGTCTCATTTCTTCCAAATGAGGTGTTACAATAACAGGAATTCCGTTCTGTGCAAGCAAACTATATTTTTCTCTTATATTTTCATCTTCCGATAAAAGATTAAGGGCATCCGCATCCAGCACGATCGGCGTTTTTTTGTCCGGCTTTTTGGATAACAGCAAATCGACCAGGTTCAAAAGAATCTGTTTTTGCCTCTCCCCTTTTCCAAGTCCCGGACCGATAACAACACCATCACACCAGGACAGAAGGCTGCCGAAATCCATATTCCCATTCCGGTCACTGAACATAATTTCCGGAAGTACCGATAAAACCAGATCCCGTATGCTTTCCGGCGCCAGGAGACGGACCATACCAATCCCGCTTCTTAAAAGACTTTCTGCTGCTAACATAGCAGCCCCCGGTGTGCCATCATCCCCCGCGATCAGCAATGCTTTTCCGAATGTCCCTTTATGGCTGTTCTGTTTTCTTACGGGATAAAGACCGGATATCGGATCATCCCTGTCAAAAGTAAGCCCTTCCGGCAAGCCGAAACGAAGAGGCTTCATGGATATACCAATATCGCATATTACGGTTTCACCACAGTATGTTTTTCCGGGCTGTAAAAGCATACCTGTCTTAATGGCAGCAAAGGTCACTGTCATATCTGCCCGGAATGCGCATCCCATAACACTTCCATGATCTGTGTGAATTCCGGAAGGAATATCCATTGCCACCTTAATGCCACCAAGCTGATTCAGAAATGCAATCTTTTCCCCATAATATCCGGTAATATCTCTGGATAATCCGATGCCAAATATTGCATCTATTACCAGATCGTATGCATCCGGAAAACAATCCGAAAAGCTTTTCTGCTCCTGTCCCGGGTTTTTCACTGTTAATCCATATTTTTGACAGATCTCCAGCTGCTGTTTCAAGGCATCTGAATATCGTTCTTTTGCCGGATCTGCCCAGATATCTACCCGGTAGCCATCCAGATAAAGCATTCTGGCAAGGGCAGCACCATCGCCTCCATTATTCCCGGTTCCCAGAGCCACCAATACAGAGCATCCGGGTTTTAAAATACCGGCCCATTTGTGCAGTATTTCCCGTTTACATTCCAAAGCTGCCCGTTCCATGAGAACAAGCTGTGGGACTCCATAGTACTGAATGGTATCCATATCCGCATTTTTCATTTCTTTTGCTGTAAGCACATAATTCATAGGAAATCACCTCTTAAAAAATGCGTCAAACCTACTGTTTTGACGCATCTTCGCTCTGTTTGGGTTTTGGTGCAAACTTCTCCGGATGGTAATGCATATCAAAAATATCGATTACGTCCGGGCCAAAAATATCATGCATATAAGAATATAATTCATAAGTATCTATTTCTTTTTCCTGTTTTCGAATGACAACCTTTTTCAGTTCCACACGAATCTTGCTAATCCAGTCTTCCTGTTTCTTTATTTCTGCCATATTTTGATCAAGACGTTCATAACAGGCTTCCATGGTCTTAAGCATCAGCTGGTAATTCGCCTGATCCAGATCTCTTGGAATATCCAGTTCTTCATCCTTCAGCTCATCCAGTTTCTCATTGCATTCCTGAATAAGCCTTTTATGCTCATCGATTTTTTTCTGAATGCCCTGATCTCCCGTTTCATCCAGTTTATCTGCCAATTCCACAATTTCGTCCATTAATTTCTTTTTCAGGGCTTTCACACTTTTCTGTTCGGTTGTGTTTTTCCCCTGTTTTTTCAGCAGATCATTCACCTGATTTTCCAAACTCTCTATTTCAGGAGTAATATGTGCCTGTGAAAATAATTTGTGCCAGTTATGGTCCAGGGTCAATATAGGAATTTTTTTACCGGAAAGTGCCGGCTTATAAACATCATCTGTTCTGGACATATTCCACCTCCATCAGCACAGGATGCCAGACATTATCATGTCAATTCAAAATACTGTCGTCGTTATTTCCATACAAGATACCAGTACTATTTTTTCAAGCTTGAATTCAGGTTATAGGATAATTTCATAAGGCTGTCGGAAAGATGAACATTTTCCACCTGAATATCATCCGGAACATTCAGGTCAACATGTGCAAAGTTCCAGATAGCTTTGATCCCATAATGAACCAGCTTTTCAGCCACATTAACAGCTCCTGTTTTCGGTATCGTAAGTACTGCAATATCAATGGAATTTTCTTTCACAAAACGTTCCAGATTTTCCATTGGCTGCACTTCTATATCACGAATTTTCTTTCCATACAAAGCTGGATTCTGATCAAAAATACCTTCAAACAAAAATCCTCTTCGTTCAAAATTCATATAATTGGCAAGTGCCTGCCCTAAATTACCAGCACCAATAATAATCAGATGATGGGTTTTATCAAGGCCCAGTATTTTACTGATTTCTGAATACAGGTACTCTACATTATATCCATATCCCTGCTGTCCAAATCCACCAAAATTATTAAAATCCTGTCTGATCTGGGAGGCTGTCACCTTCATCAGCGTACTTAATTCCTGTGAGGAAATCCGTTCCACACCATCATCCTTTAATTCTCCAAGATATCTGAAATACCTGGGAAGTCTTGAAATGACTGCTTGGGAAATTTCTTTCGCTTCCAAAATAGTACCTCCTAAAAACTCGAAAACTCGCAGCTTTCGCTGCTCTTTGTTCTACTTCGTAGAACGTTTTCTCGCTTTTTCATTCTGAAAAAACAACTCGAAAACTCGCAGCTTTCGCTGCTCTTTGTTCTACTTCGTAGAACGTTTTCTCGCTTTTTCATTCTGAAAAATCAACTCGAAAACTCGCAGCTTTCGCTGCTCTTCGTTCTACTGCGTAGAACGTTTTCTCGTTAACTAAGTGCAGAAAAACAAATAGTGCTTCGCACTGCTTGTTTTTCTTTGCACTTAGTTACATTATAATTATTTGTTAAAAACATGTCAATTTCATTGGCGGCATTGACATCCCTTTTTTTCCTTAGTAAACTAATTCAAGTAAATTCACAATAAAAATACTGTATTTTTAGACATTTCTTTTGAGGAAACAGGAAGTAAAAAATGATTTTATCATGCCAGAATATTACAAAATCTTTCGATGGAAAAACCATCGTAAGTGATGCAAATTTTCATATAGAAGATCAGGAAAAAGCTGCCATCGTTGGTATCAATGGTGCCGGTAAAACCACACTCTTAAATATTATTATGGGGAAACTGTCTCCGGACAGCGGAACAGTTGCTCTTTCCAAAGGGAAAACCATTGGTTATCTGGAGCAGCATCCTGTTCTGAACAGTGATCATACGATTTATGACGAATTAATGAGTGTAAAATCCTATCTGGTTGCCATGGAACAGCAAATCAGGGATATGGAACATGAAATGAAGCACAAATCCGGAGCTATGCTGGATCAGCTGATGGAGCAATATTCCCGTCTGACCACTCAGTTTGAAATGGAAAACGGATATTCCTACAAAAGCGAACTGACCGGTGTCTTAAAAGGTCTTGGCTTTGATGAAGCAGAATACGATAAACCGATCAACACCTTATCCGGTGGTCAAAAAACACGGGTTGCTCTGGGTAAATTACTGCTTCTGTCACCGGATATTATTTTACTGGATGAACCTACCAACCATCTGGACATGAATGCCATAAGGTGGCTTGAAAACTATCTGATCAATTATAAAGGGGCAGTTTTAATCGTCTCCCATGACCGGTATTTTTTGAATCGTATTGCACAGAAAATCATAGAAGTGGACGCCGGAAAGGTCATGACTTTTACCGGAAACTACTCGGATTATGCTGAAAAAAAACAGCAGCTTCGTATTTCCCTGATGAATGCCTATCTGAATCAGCAACGGGAACTGAAACATCAGCATGAAGTCATCGACAAGCTGAAATCCTTTAATCGGGAAAAATCCATCAAACGGGCCGAAAGCCGGGAGAAAATGCTGGACAAGGTAGAGATACTGGAAAAGCCTTCTGAAACAAGAAGTGATATGCGTATTACCCTCACGCCAAAAATCACAAGTGGCAATGATGTTCTCTTTGTAGAAAATCTCACCAAGTCCTTTGATTCGGAAATCCTTTTTACCGATCTTTCCTTTTCCTGTAAGCGTGGCGAGCATGTGGCTATCATCGGTGATAACGGAACCGGAAAAACCACCATATTGAAGATCATCAACGGACTTTTACCTGCAGACCAGGGAGAAATCAAAATCGGTACCAATGTTCACATCGGTTATTATGATCAGGAGCATCATGTGCTTCATATGAATAAAACTATCTATGATGAAATCGCTGACTCCTATCCCAACCTTACCATTACAGAGATTCGGAATGTTTTGGCCGCCTTTTTATTTACCGAGGATGATGTATTTAAACTGATTTCCGAATGCAGTGGTGGAGAACGTGGGCGTATCTCTCTTGCCAAACTGATGCTTTCCGAGGCAAATTTCCTGATTCTGGATGAGCCTACCAACCATTTGGATATTATTTCAAAGGAAATACTGGAAAACGCCCTCAATAACTATGAAGGTACGATTCTTTATGTATCCCATGACCGTTATTTTATTAACCAGACCGCCCATCGGATTCTGGAACTGGAAAACGGAAAACTGACTAACTATCTTGGCAATTATGATTATTATCTGGAAAAGAAACTGCAGCTGACCGGTGAAACTGCGCAACAGGCCACACTGGCAGGCAATCACTATGCTGTGACTGCTTCTAAAGCTTCCCAAAATGATTCATCCTCCGATCTGCTTTCCGAAGGAAAAGCTGACTGGAAGGCCCAGAAGGAACAACAGGCTAAACAACGTAAGCTGGAAAATGACTTCAAAAAAACCGAAGCAGAAATCGAAGCCTTAGAAACCCGTCAGACTGAAATTGATGCAGAAATGGCCTCACCGGATATTTGCACCAACGTTGCGAAACTGACAGAACTCTCCCGCGAAAAAGAAACACTGGAAGCTAAACTCAGCTCTTTATATGAAACCTGGGAACTTTTATCCGAGCAGATCCACCCATAACTTAACGGTAATCAAAAAATCTTCCGACCATACTATTTCAATCACAGACTGTTTGAAAACGTCAGCACTTAATGAGAAGTACATGAAATGTGCTTCGAATTTAGTACTGTTACGTTTTCAACCAAACGGAAGTGTGTCTGTGTTGAAATAGGTATGGTCGGAAGATTTTATTTTATACCAACTTTTCTTCCAGTGTCTTGCGGATTTCTTTGATAAAGTCCTGGCTGTTTAATACAGTGACATCTTTCAGGCTGGTGATCAGCGCTAAGTCTTTGGTCATACGTCCGGATTCAATGGTTTCCACGGTAGCTTTTTCCAGTTTATCTGCAAAATCGCAAAGTTCCGGAATCTGATCCAATTCACCACGTTTTCTGAGGGCTCCTGTCCATGCAAAAATAGTAGCCACGGAATTGGTAGATGTTTCTTCGCCTTTTAAATGCTTGTAATAGTGTCTCTGCACCGTACCATGAGCGGCTTCGTACTCGTATACACCGCTTGGGGAAACCAGTACAGAAGTCATCATAGCCAGTGAACCAAATGCAGAAGATACCATATCACTCATCACATCACCGTCATAGTTTTTACATGCCCAGATAAATCCGCCTTTTGATTTCATGACACGTGCAACCGCATCATCGATCAAGGTATAGAAATACTCGATACCGGCCTCTTCAAATGCCTCTTTATACTCTTTGTCATAGATTTCCTGGAAGATATCCTTGAAAGTATGATCATATTTTTTGGAAATCGTATCTTTTGTGGCAAACCAGATATCCTGCTTCAGATCCAGCGCATACTTCAGACATGCCCGTGCAAAGCTTTCAATGGATTTATCGGTATTGTGCATTCCCTGAAGGACACCTGGTCCTTTAAAATCATGGATAGTTTCACGAATCTCTGTTCCATCTTCACCGGTAAATACCAGTTCTGCCTTTCCCGGACCCGGAACATCAATCTCTACGTTTTTATAAACATCACCATAGGCATGTCTTGCCAGAGTAATTGGTTTTTCCCAGTTTTTCACACAGGGTTCGATACCTTTTACAACAATAGGAGTTCTGAAAACGGTTCCATCCAAAGCTGCTCTGATGGTACCATTTGGGCTTTTCCACATTTCTTTCAAATTGTATTCTGTCATTCTGGCAGCATTTGGTGTAATAGTTGCACATTTTACAGCAACGCCATATTTTTTGGTTGCCTCTGCAGAATCGATGGTGACCTGATCATTTGTCTCATTTCGATACTCCAGACCCAGATCATAATACTCTGTTTTTAAATCAATAAATGGATATAACAACTCCTCTTTGATCATCTGCCAGAGAATCCTTGTCATTTCATCTCCATCCATTTCGACAAGTGGGGTTGTCATTTTGATTTTATCCATACAGCTGTCTCCTCTTCTATTATTTATAGTTTTTTGCTCATTAAGTTTTTCAGATTAATTTGCTCTTTCAGATTAATATGCTCTTCAGATTACCATGCATATGTTTTATGTTTCGCTTTGATTGGCGCTTTCACCATATACTTCGTACAGACCATTTTTTACCATATTTTCAAATGCATTGATCATATGAGCATGTGCCAGTTCCTCTGCCTTATCCGCATCCTTTGCCTTTATGGCTTCCATAATCATACGATGTTCATTATTGGATTCTGTTCCACGGTTGGTTGACAGCGTTTTTCTTCTGACCCGAAGTACATAATTATGATAATCCTTTAACAAATGCTCCAGCATTTTGGAATCGCAGGCTTCATACATGATCTCATGAAAGCGGTTATCCAACTCTGCCATCTGATCCATATGCCCCTTCTGGGCATGAAATTCTGCCAGATAAACATTTTCTTCCATTTCTTCCATCTGTTCATCTGTTATTTTCTCAGTTGCCCATCTGGCACATAGTCCTTCCAGTCTGGAACGGATCATATAAATGTCCTTTACATCATTGACAGTTATGCCTGTTACATAAGCGCCTTTATTGGGAATGATTTGAATCAGTCCTTCCAGTTCCAGCTGCCGGAACGCTTCTCGGACAGGGGTTCTGCTTACCCCCAGTTCTTCTCCGATGGCAACTTCCTTCAGTTCCTCATGTTCTTTGTACTTTCCACTTAAAATATCATCTCTGATTTTATGGAACACCCGGCCTCTTAAAGAATACTTATCAGAGACCTCTTGTTTCACGTCATATTTACTCATTACTTTCTCCTAATTCCGCTTTTACCTCGGCGATTACTTTTAACAACTCTTCATCCGTCAAGACAGTTACACGTCCTTCATCATACTGCTTGTCCACCCAGACTTTGACACGTTTTACCAGTTCACTATTCTTTTCTACCATATCCTTGCCGGTATACTTGAAATAGGTATTGATCCAGTGTGCAATGCCTGCCAGGCCGGAGGTATTGGAAACAGCACACAAAACAGGACGATTTAAGAATTTCTCGGTATCAAAAATATTATAGATTTCCTCATTCTTCAAAAGTCCGTCTGCATGAATGCCTGCCCTTGTAACATTAAAATTCTTTCCGACAAAAGGAGTTCTTGGTGGAATCTGATATCCAATTTCCTTTTCATAATACTCAGCCAGTTCTGTAATCACGGTGGTATCCATACCATTTAAATCGCCTTTTAACTGGGCATATTCAAATACCATA
>JBJENT010000161.1:0-11552 GCA_051880335.1 Lachnospiraceae bacterium | reverse complement strand
TGCCGGGTTTATAATGGATATGATCTGTATACCGAGACAAATGTTATAGAAATCGGCACCATACATTCTGCAAAAGATGAGAACATAGAAGAGAATACGGAAGAGAACATAAAAAAGAATAGAGAAGAAAACACTATGGAAACCATTTCAGAAGACGTTAGTTCTCTTATACAAAATGAATCATTGCAGGATGCAGCACAACAAAAAACAGACTCCGGAGATATTGAGATTTTTCTGTTTCTGGTATTTGCCATTCTTCTGGTATCTTTGGGTATTGTTTTTGCCGCATTAAAACTCATGTTTCCCCAAAAGAAGCATAGAAAACATTAAAAATTCAGAATGATACATATAACAGTCACAAGAACAGATTGTATTATTTTGTGTATTACATACTGATACATTGATAAATCGGTACCTTGTATTACGGTGTATGTCTGTGCCATACAGGATAACCCGCCAAAGCTTAGCATGCCAAACAAAACAGCAGGGTTAAACTGTCTGGAAAAACTACTCAGTCCGCTTGTGATTTCAAGAATCAGACTCATAAAGCCGGAAGAAAAAATCAGCCTGCATAAAAGAAAGAATATCATATATCCGCCCAGCTTTGTGATGGCATTACATGCAGAATAAATGGATTCATCCAGTGCATTTGCAAGTCCATAGGTAACGGTCTCAGATTTCGATAATAAGCTGGAAAAATCATATTTTTTATAAGCGGTGTGTCGTAAAAAAATGCCATAAACCAGTGGAACGCCAATATGTATGAAAATGCCAATACGAATCGGAATCTGCATCAGTGGCAAAGCAAAGCTTATCATATAGATCGGACCAATATTGTTTGTAAAAGAGAGAAGATACTGTGCCTGATTCCGGTTTATATGTCCAAACTGATACAACTCCGCACACATTTTGGCACCGATAGGAAAACCAAATAAAGTACCCATCAGCAGAGCAGCACACATGTCCGGTGTTATTTTATATATTCTGCTTAGTATGGGATAAAAGGGTGTCATAAGATACCTGCAGAGATCATACCGGATGCAGAAGCCGGACAATATCATAAAGGGAAAAAGTGCTGGGATCATTTTTTCATACCATAAGACCAGTGCCTGTTTCACATATTCAGAAGCTTCCACTGGTGAAGCAAATAAATGAAAACCAAGCACACAGCACAGTAAAACAATGGGTATTTTTTTGAACATTTTGTTATCCTGATTTTACTTAATTCATTTTATTCCGTTAAAAAAAATTCATGCAGAATAGGTGGAAAATCAATTGATTCGTTTAGATAAGTTTTTATGTGATATGGGCATAGGAACCCGTAGTGAAGTAAAGAAAATAATAAAAGCCGGGCAGGTACAAGTAAATGGAACGCCTGTAAAAAATGCAGACCAGAAAATAGAAGAAAGCGCAGAAGTTATTTGTCGGGGACAGGTTGTTTCTTATCAGAAATACACCTATATTATGCTGAATAAACCGCAGGGTGTGGTAACTGCAACGAAGGATCACCATGACAGAACGGTCATGGATCTGCTTAAGGATGTAAATGCAAAAAATCTATCTCCTGTAGGAAGACTGGATAAAGACACGGAGGGGCTTTTGCTTCTGACAAATGACGGAATGCTGTCTCATGAATTATTATCTCCGAAAAAACATGTGGTAAAATGTTATGAGGCAGATTTGAAGCATGAATTGTCTTTCCAGGATATGTTTGCTTTAGAGCAGGGAGTAGATATTGGGGATGAGAAAAAAACACTTCCTGCAAAAGTCCGTATGCAGGAACCCTGTAAAATCCAGTTGTCTATTATGGAAGGAAGATTTCACCAGGTAAAACGTATGCTTCAGGCAGTATCCAATGAGGTCCTCTTTTTGAAAAGAGTCCGTATGGGAACCCTGCAGCTGGATCCGAATCTGGCTCCGGGAGAGTATCGTTACCTAACAAACGATGAAGTGGAAAGCCTGAAAACCAGAGTGCCTTCTCTGGATCAGATAGAAGCTGTCATTTTTGATGTAGACGGTTCCATGGTGGATTCCATGTGGATGTGGAAAAAACTGGATATGGAATATCTGCAAAAGAAAAATATTGTTTTGCCGGACGATCTGCAGAGTTCTATTGAAGGACTAAGTTTTTATCAGACTGCGGAATATTTTAAAGAACGTTTCGGAATAGAGGATTCTGTTGACCAGATTATGGATGAATGGAATCAGATGGCGTACGATAAATACGAGCATGAAGTACCATTAAAAGAAGGTGTTCGTGAGTTCCTGAATTTATGCAGATCAAAAAACATAAAAATGGGAATCGCCACCAGCAATTCCAGAGAGTTGTTTTCAGCTCTCTCCAGAGTACATGGACTGGATGCGTATATTTCCTGTGTAAAGACCGGAAGTGAAGTAATACATGGGAAACCGGCACCGGACATTTATCTGATGGTGGCTGAGCAGCTGGGGGTTAAACCGGAAAACTGCCTGGTATTTGAAGATATTGTAGCTGGGATCATGGCAGGGAAAAACGCTGGAATGAGTGTATGTGCTGTACAGGATGCTTATTCCATGGATACCGATGTGGAAAAGCATTTATACGCAGATTATTATATTGAGAATTATCATCAAATTTTGGAGAAATACCGGAAATGATCGAAACCGATTTTTTACCTATTTCAAAAGAGGATATGAAACGACAAAACATTGGGCAACTGGATTTTGTCTATGTCATAGGAGATGCGTATGTGGATCATCCTTCCTTTGGACATGCCATTATCAGCAGACTTCTTCAGGCACACGGGTTTTCTGTGGGTATCATTTCACAACCGGATTGGAAAGACGATTCCAGTATTACGATACTTGGTGAGCCAAGGCTGGCTTTTTTGGTCAGTGCCGGTAATATGGATTCCATGGTCAATCATTATTTCGTTTCCAAAAAAAGGAGACCTACCGATTCATATACTCCGGGTGGCAAAGCTGGGAAAAGACCGGATCATGCCACGGTTGTATACAGCAATCTGATCCGGAAGACTTACAAGAAAACTCCAATCATTCTGGGAGGTATTGAAGCTTCACTTCGCAGACTTGCTCACTATGATTATTGGTCCGATTCCTATAAAAGATCTGTTCTATTAGACAGCGGTGCGGATCTGATCAGCTATGGAATGGGTGAAAAATCCATTCTTGAGATTGCAGAAGCACTTGACAGTGGCATAGCAGTACAGGATATTACTTTTATCCCGGGAACAGTATTTAAAACAAAGGACCTAAGTATCGTATATGACCCGCTTATGCTGCCGGATTATGAAACATGTAAAGAAAATAAAACAAAATATGCGGAAAGTTTTCGCATTCAATATGATAATACAGACCCTTTTACCGGGAAAACTCTGGTAGAGGCTTATCCTAATAAAATATATGTTGTTCAGAATCCACCTTCCAAGCCGCTTTCCATGCAGGAAATGGACGATATTTATGACCTGCCTTATCAAAGAGCATATCATCCGATTTATGAAAAAGAAGGTGGAGTTCCGGCTATTTCTGAAGTAAAATTTTCTCTGATCAGCTGTCGTGGATGTTTTGGAGGGTGTAGTTTTTGTGCACTTACCTTCCATCAGGGCCGAATCGTTCAGGTACGCAGTCATGAATCAATTTTAAAAGAAGCAAAGTGGATGACAGATCAGCCGGACTTTAAAGGATACATTCATGACGTTGGAGGACCAACTGCTAATTTCCGGCATCCATCCTGTGAAAAACAGCTTTCCAAGGGAGTTTGTAAAAGCAGACAGTGTCTCTGGCCAAACCCCTGTCCGAATCTGAATGCGGATCATTCTGATTATATCAATCTTTTACGGAAACTAAGGGCACTTCCTAAAGTGAAAAAAGTATTTATCCGATCCGGGGTCCGGTTTGATTATATGCTGCAGGATAAAAATGACCAGTTTTTAAAGGAAATGATCAGTTATCATGTGAGCGGGCAGTGTAAAGTGGCACCGGAACATATATCAGATGCGGTACTTTCCCGAATGGGAAAACCCAGGCGACAGGTCTATGACAACTTTGTAAAAAAATATCAGAATTATAATCAGAAGATGGGGCTAAAGCAGTATCTGGTTCCTTATCTGATGAGTTCTCATCCGGGTTCTACGCTGAAAGAAGCCATAGAACTGGCTGAATATTTGAGAGAACTGGGATATATGCCGGAGCAGGTGCAGGATTTTTATCCTACGCCATCCACGATGTCCACTGTAATGTATTATACCGGAATCGATCCGAGAAATGGGGAGAAAGTGTATACTGCAAAAAATCCTCATGAAAAGGCAATGCAGCGGGCATTGATACAATATCGTAATCCGGATATGTATGATCTGGTAAAAGAGGCGCTTCTTTTGGAACATCGTCAGGATTTGATCGGCTTTGATAAAAAATGTCTGATTCCACCACGAAAAAGAAAGGAAAAACCAAATGAAAATAAGCATTCCAAAGGGAACATACGGGTATATAAAAAAGCAAAGAGTAAGAGAAATCATTAAAACAGTTCTTATGTTCGGCATTTCACTGGCAATTTATCTGGCCGGATATCTGACGGTTCATTCCAACAAAAACCTGCTAACAATTGTTGCTGTTCTGGGATGTTTACCGGCAAGTAAAAGCGCAGTCAGTATGATCATGTTTTTACGTGCCAAAGGATGTTCGGAAACTTTAAAAGCGAAGATAGATGAGCTTTCCTTGACACTTTCTCAGCGCTATGACCTTTATCTGACAAGCTATCAAAAGAACTTTCAGATCAGTCACATTGTAATGAAAAATCATAATTTGATCGGCATCACAGAAGCGGATCGTTTTGATGAAAATGCATGCTATGAGCATTTAAAAGACATGTTTTCCAAGAACGGATATAAAGACATTACGGTGAAGATTTTCTCGGATCCGGAGAAATATCTGGAACGGATCGGATCTCTTCAGCAATCGGAAATGGAAGAGAAAGAGCATTTACAGGAAGAAGTGTTGCACTTACTGGAAAACCTGTCTTTATAAAACAGCAGACGGAAAAAACTGTTTTCAGAAAACTGTAGACAAAAAGACCTGTCTTTATAAAATAGGAGAAATGTGATGAGAGAATTCCTTATCAGGAAGCAGGATGCCGGTCAGCGTTTTGATAAATATTTAAAACGTATTTTGCCGGATGCTTCTACCGGATTTCTATATAAAATGCTTCGCAAAAAGAATATTACCCTGAATGATAAAAAAGCAGAAGGTAAGGAGCTTTTAAAAGAAAGGGATTCTGTTAAACTATATTTCAGCGAAGAAACTTTTTTGAAATTTTCCGGTGAAAAACAGAGTCAAACTATGGATGTTTCGGATTATGTGAATGCCTTTCGCAGTCTGAAAGCTTTGGATGTTATTTTTCAGAATGAAGATATTCTGATTTTGAATAAACCGGCCGGTATGTTATCTCAAAAAGCAAAAGAAACAGACCTTTCTGTTAATGAATGGATGATTGGCTACCTTTTGGAGCAAAAAATAGTTTCCCCAGACAGTTTAAAGCACTTTAAGCCATCTGTCTGCAACAGGTTAGACCGAAATACAAGCGGACTGATTCTTTGTGGAATTTCTCTTCCCGGCACCAGATTTCTCAGTAAGCTTTTAAAAACAAGAAATCTGCATAAATATTATATAACCTATGTGCAGGGATGCTTTCCGGGAAAGGTACATGAAAAAGGTTACCTGGTAAAGGATAAGGCATCCAACAAAGTATCGATCTATCAGCGAAAAGAAGATATTACTCAAAAAGCATTGGAAGATGCTGAAATGATTGAAACCGAAATCAGCCCGATCGCAATGGATGAGAAAAGACAGATTTCAAAACTGGAGGTTTTGCTGATTACCGGTAAAAGTCATCAGATCAGAGCACATCTGGCTTCCATGGGGTATCCAATTCTGGGTGACCGGAAATATGGTGCAGAATTTGATAAAAAGAGATGTGATGATAAAGATACAGATGAAAAAATACACGATGTCATGAAATCCGGTTATCAGCTGCTGCATGCCTACAAAGTAGTCTTTCCGGCCGAAATGGATGAAAGGAAAGAATTATCCGGGAAAACTTTTTATGCCCCCATTCCGGATACTTTTACAAAATTGGAGGAAACGATATGCCTACATGGAGTTCCAGAGGCTTAAGGGGTTCTACTCTGGAAGATATGATCAATAGAACCAATGAAAAATATGCGGAAAATAATCTGGCGTTGATTCAAAAAATACCAACTCCCATTACGCCTATCAAAATAGATAAAGAAACCAGACATATTACTCTTGCCTACTTTGATCAGAAAAGTACGGTTGATTATATAGGGGCAGTGCAGGGAATTCCGGTATGTTTTGATGCAAAAGAATGTGCAGTGGATACCTTTTCCTTACAGAATATCCATCCCCACCAGGTTGATTTCATGCAGAGATTTGAAAAACAGGGTGGCATTTCTTTTTTCCTGATTTATTTTTCAGGTAGAGATGAATACTATTATCTGCCCTTTGATATGCTGTATTATTTCTGGGAACGCAGTCAGAAGGGTGGGCGGAAAAGTTTTCGATATGATGAGCTGAATCCGGAATATATCATTCCGAAAAAAAGTGGCATCATGATCCCATATCTGGACATGCTCCAAAAGGATTTAAGCGAACGGGATGATGTCTAAAGGGACACGGGATGATGTCTAAAGCGAATGGGATGATGTCTAAAGGGAACACGGGATGATGCTGAAAAGGAACAGGATTTGGTCTGAAGGGTTGACATCATATTTGGTCTGGTTTATACTATAGAACAGTTTAGCTCTCTACCATGCTATCACGTTACCATACTAAAGCGAAAATGCATTATATTTTTAACGTTATTTCTTATATGTTAGTTTCTTATATGTTAGTTTTTTATTATAAAGAAAATACAGGTTTTAAATACAATAAAGTTTAGGGGAAAAATATGAATCAGAATATGTTACATACACCGGAAGGGGTCCGGGATATTTACGGAGAAGAATATGCACGTAAACTAAAAGTGGAAGAGCTTATCCATGAAAAAATAAGAAGTTTTGGATATAAGGATATTCAGACTCCCTCCTTTGAGTTTTTTGATGTGTTTTCCAAAGAAGTGGGAACTACACCATCCCGAGAATTATATAAGTTTTTTGACAAAGAAGGAAATACACTGGTTTTGCGTCCGGATTTTACTCCTTCCATGGCCAGATGCGCTGCAAAGTATTTTATGGAAGAAGATATTCCCATTCGCTTTTCTTATTCCGGAAATACCTTTACCAATTTATCTTCCCTTCAGGGTAAACTGAATGAAGTAACGCAGATGGGTGCCGAGCTGATCGGAGATGGAAGTGTAGAAGCAGATGCTGAAATGATTGCCATGCTGGTCCAGTGCTTAAAAAATGCCGGACTTAAAAAATTCCAGGTCAGTATAGGACAGGTAGATTATTTCCGGGGAATCTGTATGGATGCAGGCCTTGATCAGGAAACGGAAATGGCGCTTCGTGAGAATATCAGTGGAAAAAATATTTTTGGTGTGGAAGACCTTTTAAAAGAATGTAACATTTCCAAAGGGCATTATCTTGCCCTTTTAAAACTGCCGGAGCTATTCGGAACAGAAGAGATTCTTGATAAGGCGGCCGGACTGGTTTCCAATGAACGATCTTTGGGCGCAGTAGAACGATTAAAACAGCTACATAGGCTTCTGAAAACTTATCAGGTCGAAGATTATATTTCCTTTGATTTTGGTATGCTCAGCAAATACAATTATTATACCGGTGTCATATTCCGTGCCTATACCTATGGCGTGGGAGAAGCCATTGTAAAAGGCGGACGGTATGATAATCTGCTGAAGAAATTTGGAAAGGATGCGCCGGCAATTGGTTTTGTTGTAGTGATTGATGATCTGCTTACTGCACTGGCAAGCCAGCATATAGCCCTTCAGACCGGAGAAAATAATATTTTAATCATATATGAAAAGAATTCTTTTGATAGAGCACTGAAAAAAGCGATTTCACTTCGGGAGGAAGGTAAGTTTGTGGAACTGATTCCCCATAATAATATTCCGACTGAAAAATATCTGGCTTTTGCAAGACAAAATCGTTACAGCGGAGTTTTCTTTGAATATGACAAGGAGGATGCAAAAGCATGAGTACAGACCGATATTTAACTTTTGCATTAGGCAAAGGGCGACTAGCTAATAAAACCCTGGAATTATTAGAGCAGCTGGGTATTACCTGCGAAGAAATGAAAGATAAAAATTCCAGAAAGCTGATTTTTGTAAATGAAGAACTGAAACTGAAATTCTTTCTGTCCAAGGGACCGGATGTGCCGACTTATGTGGAACATGGTGCCGCAGATATAGGTGTGGTTGGAAAAGATACCATTATGGAAGAAGACCGAAGAGTATATGAGGTACTGGATCTTGGTTTCGGAAAATGCAGAATGTGTGTATGCGGACCGGCCAGCGCCAGGGAACTTTTGCAGCATCATGAAAGAATCCGTGTTGCTACCAAATATCCATTGATTGCAAAGGATTATTTTTACAATAAAAAGCATCAGACTGTTGATATTATCAAACTTAATGGTTCTGTGGAACTGGGACCCATTGTAGGACTGTCCGATGTGATTGTGGATATCGTGGAAACAGGCAGTACCCTTCGGGAAAACGGATTGGAAGTATTAGAAGAGGTTTGTCCCTTATCTGCCAGAATGATTGTAAATCAGGTCAGTATGAAAATGGAATATGAACGAATCAATAAACTGATCCACGATATGAAGGAACTGGTAAAAGCAGAATAAAAATACAGAATTTGTTGAGCTGTGAAAACGTTCCATAAAAGTATTATAAAAAACATAGAAACAGAGGTTATGAAATGAGAATCGTAGCATTAACAGAAGAAACCAAGAAGAATCTTTTACAGGATCTTTTAAAAAGAAGTCCAAGCAGCTATGGACAGTATGAAGGGATAGTGAACGATATTATCGCAAACGTCCGTGAAAAGAAGGACAGCGCTGTTTTTGAGTATACAAAAAAATTCGATAAATGTGATATTCATGCGGATAATATTCTGGTAACCAGAGAAGAAATCAAGGAAGCCTATACTAAGCTGGATGCTGATTTTATTGAAACCATGAAAAAATCTGCGGCCAATGTTCGTGATTTTCATGAAAAACAGCTTAGGCAGAGTTTCTTTACCACAAAACCCGATGGCTCCATTTTAGGACAGCGTATCACACCACTTTCCAGAGCCGGTGTCTACGTTCCCGGTGGAAAAGCGGCCTATCCTTCCAGTGTTTTGATGAATGTGATCCCTGCAAAGGTTGCAGGAGTGTCAGAAGTGGTGATGACCACACCTCCCGGACAGGATGGGAAGGTTAATCCCGGTACGCTGGTAGCTGCAGATATTGCCGGTGTGGATAAAATCTATAAAGTAGGCGGTGCTCAGGCCATTGCTGCACTTGCCTTCGGCACCGAAACCATACCAAAAGTAGATAAAATTACAGGACCTGGCAATATCTTTGTTGCACTTGCTAAAAAAGCGGTATTTGGTTATGTCAGCATTGATTCTGTTGCCGGTCCAAGTGAAATACTGGTTCTTGCAGATGAAACTGCAAATCCAAGATATGTTGCTGCAGACCTGCTTTCCCAGGCAGAACATGACGAACTTGCCAGTGCGATTTTGATTACAGACAGTATGGAACTGGCTGAAAAGGTATCCAAAGAAGTAGATGCTTTTACTGCCACCTTGTCCAGAAAAGAAATCATTGAAAAATCTTTGGAAAATTATGGCTATATTCTGGTAACAGAAGATATGGATCAGGCAGTTGAAGCTGCCAATGATATTGCTTCAGAGCATATGGAAATTTTGACAAAAGATCCGTTCCAGACTATGACAAAGGTGAAAAATGCAGGCGCAATCTTCCTGGGAGAATATTCTTCCGAGCCTTTAGGGGATTACTTTGCAGGGCCAAATCATATTTTACCAACCAATGGAACAGCGAAATTCTTTTCGCCTCTTGGAGTGGATGATTTTATCAAGAAAAGCAGTATCATCTGTTATTCCAGAGAAGCTCTTTTACGCGACCATATTGATATCGAACGTTTTGCAAAAAATGAAGGATTAACCGCCCATGCCAATTCTGTTGCAGTCCGGTTTGAATCCAATGATTGATAAAATGTTAAAGAGTATTTTTTCGAAATGGATCCTTTTGATATTTTATATAGAAAGCTATGGGGTAGAACATGAACAGAACATCAAATGTTGTACGAAAAACAAAAGAAACCGATATTAACCTGAGTTTTTCTGTAGATGGAACCGGAAAAAGTGATATTTCCACAGGGATTGGTTTTTTTGATCATATGTTAGAGGGCTTTTCAAAGCATGGATTCTTTGATCTATCGATTACGGTAAACGGAGATCTGGAAGTGGATGGCCATCATACTGTGGAAGATACCGGTATTGTGCTTGGCCAGGCCATTAAAGAGGCAGTTGGAGATAAAAAGGGAATCAAACGATTCGGACAGTTTATTCTCCCCATGGATGATGCACTGGTATTATGTGCCATTGATCTGGGTGGGCGGCCATATCTGAACTTTGATGCTTCTTTTTCTTTGGAAAGAGTAGGATATCTGGAAACCCAGCTGGTTCAGGAATTCTTTTATGCCATCACCTATACAGCCGGAATGAATCTGCATATCAAGGTATTGGATGGCAGAAACGATCATCATATAATTGAGGCAATGTTTAAAGCCTTTGCCAAGGCGCTGGATATGGCAACTACATACGATAGCAGAATAACGGATGTACTCAGCACGAAAGGAACCCTTTAAAATGAATATGGAATGGTCTGATTTTAAATTGAATTCCGATGGACATGTTACAGTAGTGGTACAGGATTACAAAACAAATGAAGTCTTAATGGTGGCCTATATGAATGAGGAAGCATACCATAAGACGCTGGAAACAGGCAAAATGACCTATTACAGCCGAAGTCGGAATGAGTTGTGGGTAAAGGGTGATACCAGCGGACATTATCAGTATGTGAAATCCCTGACTGCGGATTGCGACAGGGATACGATTCTGGCAAAAGTAGAGCAGATCGGAGCTGCCTGTCATACAGGAAGCAGATCCTGTTTCTTCCAGGAAATCATGACGAAAAAGATATAACATAATAAGTGCAGGAAAAACCAAGTGATTCTTTCAACATCATTTGGTTTTTTTGAATGAATTTTTGCTTTGATTCATATGCTAATAAAAAGACAACCAGGTGAGCAAAATATGAGTCGTTTATCGGTAGAAGAAAAACTGCAGTTGTTGAGCCGGATAAGGTCGGATAATGAATTAAATCATTTACAGATGAATCGGAGAGAACAGCTTGTCTATGGGAAAAAACCTTTAAATGATTCCCCATTACAGGCTGCCCAGATGAACACAGAGGAACAGGAAAATGATTCGATTTTCAGTATGTCATTAAAAGTCAGATTATTTTTTACCATTCTGATTTTATTCTCTATTCTCTGGATGAAATTCGGCAAT
>JBJENT010000160.1:0-2118 GCA_051880335.1 Lachnospiraceae bacterium | reverse complement strand
TATGGCATGGTTAGAGATGTAATATTAGACTCACTGGGGGCACTGACAGGAATCACAGTGTGTATTCTGGTGAGTAGAAGGTTTTGTAAAAATGGAACTAAAGGTCGCGAAGGTAAGAGAGAAGACAATAAAAGAGAATAGTAGAAGAACAAATAATAGAAGAGAAAATAGTGGAGATGACAGAATAAAAAAGAATTTCATATTCTGGATTCTGGTCATCGGGACTATTCTGGCAACTTTGAAATGTATTTTTGTCAGTCTTCAGATGGATGAAGAATACGCAATCAGTCTGCCCTATCGTCTGCTTTTGGGAGATAAAATGTTTGCCCAGATATGGGATCCACACCAGACCTCAGCTTTTATCATACAGTTTCTGATCTGGATTTTTCAGAAAGTGACCGGAACCACCACTTATGTGGTGATCTGGATTCGTTTTGCCGGTGTATTGATGCATGGAGCGGTAGCTTTTTATCTTTATCGTTTTCTGAAAACCATAACCTGCAAAGAACACAGCTTTTATCTGGCACTTATTTATTTCAATCTGCTTCCTAAAACCTACGTCATGCCGGAATTCTCCAACATGATGGTGTGGGGACTTACGATGCTGCTCATTGCCATGACCAGGTTGATTCGGCTGCAGCAGGGGAAATGGAATTATCGAATGACATTTTCGGCTATCGAAATCGGGTTTTGGATCTGCTTTATGGTGCTTTCCTACCCGTCCTGCGTGCTGATGTTCCCTTTTGTGATATGGTATGTACTTCGGTTTTGCCGGTATAAAGGGAAAACAGCCGGAATCATCACCGCAGTTTGTGGAGTATGCGGTGGTGCGTATGTGGGATATCTGCTTTCTTATATGACGGTTTCGGAGCTGATTGCCAATATAAAGAGTTTGGTGGCTTCCTGCGGCTCGCATTCCGATGGAGCACTTTACAAGCTGGTGTTATATGGAGCCGGAATCTGTGTGGCAATCCTGTTTGGCACGGTATATACACTTCTTACCAAGGTGGTATATGCCAGAATCTGCAAAAAAACCGGTGAAGATCCAAAGGAAAAGAGCGAAGAGGCCAGGGCAACGAAAATGTTGCTTCTTATCATGGTGGCTTTTGTACTGCAGTTTTTACACTGGATTCTGATGCTTTGGAAATATGAGTCCTCCTATCCTTTTGCAGTGTATTTCTTTATTTTCGGATATACCTTCTACATCATGAAGCAGCTAAAAGTGGGTGAATCAAAGGATGAAGCTGAAAACTTTGAAACAGGAGAGCGCAGAAAAGAAGTTTGTGGGGATGGCTGGAACATTGATAACAGAATCTTGATTTTGTGGATGGGCGGAAACATCACCATGTATGTGGCGATTCTTCTGCTGACAAATTTGACTATTTTTACTTCAGTAAAATATCTGATGCCCGGTGTAATCATGGGTATGATAACCATTCTGGCTTATGCAAAACAGAAAGCTCCTGCCTCATATGGAAAGTATGCACGTAACCTCCTGCTTCTGTGGTGTTTCGTGGCGGCTTTTGTAAAAGGCTGGGCATACACAGATGATGATGGATTGATGAAAAACATTACCTGTGTGGGCAATGTGATTTCGGAGGGGCCGGGGAAAGGTATTTTTACAGAGTATATGCAGGGATACATGCAGGAAAGCATTTATGAAGAAATGCAGCAGTATGTACAGCCGGGAGATAATCTGCTGGTGATAGATTCCCACACTTTGTGCTATTTATACCAGGATGTGAATGTGGCATCCAGTATCACCATCTGTACACCTACTTTTGACGAAAACCTGCTGGATTACTGGGAGAGAAATCCGGAAAAATATCCGGATGTGATCGCAGTACGCTGCTGGTTTGGGGAACTGAAGTGGGAAACGGATGGATGGCTGATGAATTGGATCGATGAGGAATATCAGGCAGAGCAGATCATAGATGGAAAGTACTTAAGATATTATATAAAGAGAAGTTGAAGTGTTGAACCAGAGATGAATATGCAGAGATGAATATATCCAGGGATGAATAAGCTGAGATAAATAGGGACTGATTTATGACGACTAACGATAAAAAAAGGAATGTGAATATTGAACTGCTCCGCATAATAGGTTGCATGCTGGTA
>JBJENT010000159.1:0-11671 GCA_051880335.1 Lachnospiraceae bacterium | reverse complement strand
CAGCTTCTAATTCATCAATTTTGTCGCTGGGTAATGAAAGAATGGATTTGGTCATGTTACTTACCTCCTGTTAAGATTACTATAAGTTCACCCACATAGTCTGTCAACTCCTTTGAAGTGATTGGATTTTTCTTTGAAGTTAATCCAGGGCGGAAACTGAGAAGAATAAAAGTTTTAGAATTGTTGAAATTTCAGTAGGAAAGATAAAAAATGTAATATTTTTTCAACGAAAATTAGTCTTGGTTACATGTAATGTTATGTGTTATGATATGACATATACAATAATATCTATAACATTATGAAAATACTAATGATGAAATGAATGGTTTCATTTTGAGGAAAATTGTATGGACAAAATCAGCTTCAAAGATAGTATACTGGAGAAATCAAATATTGGGCTGTGGGCCATGGAAATGAAGCCAGGACAAACTCCACGCATGTACGCCAATGAAAGTATGAATACCCTTCTGGGCATTTCATCAGCTCTTTCACCGGAAGAAACCTATGAACTGTGGTGGAAAAATATTCACCCAGACTACTATGATTCGGTAAGTTCCAGTGTGGAAAAGATTATAAGTGGTGAACATGCAGAAGTTTTGTATCCCTGGTTTCATCCTACCCGGGGGATGATATTTGTCAGATGTGGAGGTATCAGGGATGATTCTCATACAGACAGTATTTTTCTGCAGGGGATTCATCAGGATGTTACAAAGATTTATAAGTATCAAAAGGACGAGTTAACCGGATTGTATACCAAAGAGGTCTTTTATAAACGTGTAGAAGAGATCCTTGCCAACAATCCGGATACAGAGTATCGCATTTTATATTCTGATATCGATAATTTTAAGTCCATTAATGAAAAATATGGTGTGGAAGCAGCAGACGAGCTATTGCGGTATCTGGCCCATACGATCAAAAAGGTCATGCCTGACAACTACATTCTGGGAGGCAGGATGGGCGGAGATAAGTTTGTTTTCCTGCAGTATGCGAGACCTCAAACCCGGGAAGAAGGACTGCGCATTGCCCAGGAAGTTTTAAGCGGTTCTCCTATTCCGAATGTCATATGGAAGCATGGTATTTACTATACCAGCTTCGAACGTAATATTTCCGTTCGAATCATGTGTGACAGAGCAAAATCTGCCCTGAACAGTATAAAAGGAGTATATGGTGTAAGCTGTGCTGTGTATAGTGACAAACTTCGCACTGAACTTTTAGCACAGCAGCAGATTATAGACAATATGGAAGAGGCCCTTTCCCAAAAGGAGTTTTTCGTTTATTTACAGCCTAAGCATAATCTGCATACCAATAAAACCGGTGGTGCAGAAGCTTTGGTCAGATGGATTCATCCCACCCTTGGGTTTATGAATCCGGGAGTTTTTATCCCTCTGTTTGAGAAAAATGGTTTTATTCAGACGTTGGATGAATATGTTTTCACGAAAGTGTGTGAGCTGTTACGAGAATGGATTCAGGATGGAAAGCCGGTCGTACCGATTTCTGTAAATCTATCCAGAAGAGATTTTGAAAAGCCGGATCTGGCGGAACAGATTGTAGCAAAGACCGATTCTTTTGGAATTCCACATGAGCTGATCCATATCGAAATAACGGAAACTATTTTTTCGGATAATCCGGAACAGACAGCTGAAATCATCCAGAAACTTCACGATAATGGGTTCCAGATAGAACTGGATGATTTTGGAACAGGGTATTCATCTTTGACCACATTAGCAGAGCTGGAATTGGATGTGATTAAATTGGATATCAGTCTGATTAAAAATGATAAACCGGAGAATGAGAAAAATATTCTGAATTTCTGTTCCCAGCTTGTTAAAATGCTGAATCTACAGTCAGTGGCAGAGGGTGTTGAAACTGCCGGGCAGTTAGAACGAATCAAATCTTTGGGGTGCGATTATATTCAGGGATATTATTATTCCAAACCGCTTCCGGTAGATGAATTTGAGAAATACATGATGAAAAATGCATAATGAAAAATACATAAAAGAAAGAGGAGTCTCATATTGACTCCTCTTTTTTACGAGGTGCGCCCGGCGGCGCACGTTTATTCTGTTGGTTGTTCTGCCGGTTGTTCGGGGACATCCCCGTAGGTCATTCCGGCGGCCTGGATTTCCAGCTCATGCTGCTGCAGAACAGCTTCATATCCCGGGGTAGCAAAGAACTGTGCATTGTGCTGACAGAAGGTAGTAGGAGCAGGCGGTTGGTTAGGATCAGCCAAAGGATTATTCGGATCTACAACTGGATCCGGAACGGTTGCTTCTCCGTTTTCATCTGTAGCAGTTGGCGTTAAGGAATCCGGATTCAGAACCAGTACACCGTTTGTCTTAAACGGACACTCCTCGCTTGCAGGCAGTAGATCATGTGCACATACAAGACCTGCGTAATGTACGTTACAGGTTTCCTGAGGAACGGTGCCTTCTTCAAAGTACTCTGTCTTTAAGGTTCCGTCACATAATCCGGGGATTGGAAGTTTACCGGACTGGGAACATACCGTAGCAGTAACGATACCGCTTGGGGTAGGGAAAGACTCATTTGGCAGTTCTGCATGGATTTCAGACATTACAGCACGCCAGATTTTCTTTGCCAGATTCTTCTGTTCTGTAGAGGTTAATTTATTGGTTGTAATTGTATTATCGTAACCGGCCCAGGTAGTAGCAGTATAGTATGGGGTATATCCGGCAAACCATACATCTACATAATCGGATGTGGTACCTGTTTTACCGGCGATGGACATTCCACCAAAGTTTACAGAACCACCGGTACCACTGGTAACTACATCCACCATGGCATCTGTAAGAAGGAAAGCAGTGGTTTCTCTGAGAACCCTGCGGCTCTTCTGACTCTGTGTCTTATCCAGAATCACGTTTCCGTCATGGTCTGTGATCTTCGTATAAAGAATCGGCTCGTTGTAAACACCACCATTTGCAATGGTTGCATAAGCAGCATTCAACTCTTCATTTGTTACACCGTCTGTGATGCCACCCAGAGCTAAGGACTGCTGGATGTCGGAGAATACTTCGCCACCGATTACTTTGTTGGAAACCAGTGTGGTGAATCCAAAATTCTGTAAATAATCGAAGCCGAGCTGAGGTGTGATCTGTGTAAGTTCCTTTACTGCGATAATATTAAGGGAATCCCGGATACCATCCCTAAGGGAACAGATACCACGGTATCCTGTACTATACCAGTTATTAACCGGACGTCCATTTTCATAATTGTAAGGTTCATCCATGTGGACATCTGCCAGAGTACGTCCTGCACTGTCCAGTGCAGGTGCATAGGTGGATACCACTTTAAAGGTAGAACCGGGCTGACGAAGAGCATCAGTAGCACGGTTCAGGGTACGACTGGCTGTTTTCTTTCCACGTCCGCCTTCCATAGCCACCACATAACCGGTACTTTGATCTTCAATGGTCAGAGTAACCTGAGGCTGAGGAGTAAGCTGGATATTTTCCGCAAATTCCTCATCGGTACTATCCATGATACCGGCCTTAAAGGTTTCTATGTCTGCATAAGCCTCTTCGGTAGAAGAGTAAATCATGTCGTAGGAATTACTTACATTTTCTTTAAACCAGGCCAGCATTTTCTGAGTACTGTAATTCTCCATGTCGCCGTTTTTATGCTGGATGGTCAGATCATAGGTCAGTTCCCATTTTGTGTCGCTTGGGAAATTCTCTTCATTGGAAAATACATCATCACAGATTTTCTGTATGGCAGGATCCTGGGTAGAGTAAATCTTTAATCCACCACTGTAAAGCAGGGCAAAAGCCTGATTTTCGCTATAGCCTGCAGCCACCAGATCGGCCAGTACATCATCTACCAGAGCATCCACAAAGTAGGAATTGATGGTATTATCTTCCACTTCGGTGTTGATGACCTGGATTCTGGAATAGACATCATCTGCCAGAGCTTCTTCGTATTCCGGCTGGCTGATATAACCCTGTTCCAGCATTTTTTTCAGAACCTTTTCCCGTCGTTCCGCATTGTTATCCGGATGGGAGATTGGATTATATTTTGATGGGTTCTGCGTAATACCTGCAATGACAGCACACTCCGAAAGGGTGAGCTGGCTGACATCCTTATTAAAGTAACGGTTGGATGCTGCCTGTACACCCAGGGTGTTCTGGCCCAGGTTAATGGTATTCATGTAATTTTCCAGAATGGATTCCTTATCCATGACTTTTTCCAGCTCCAGGGCCAGGTACTGCTCCTGAATTTTACGCTTTACTTTGTCGATAGTAGAGTTTTCAGATGTCCAATCGGTAAATACATTATTTTTTAAAAGCTGCTGTGTTATGGTGCTGGCACCCTGAGAGAGATTTCTGTCTTTTAAAGCAATCAGGCCGGCACGCAGGATACCCTGGATATCGATACCGTTATGCTCATAAAAACGTTCATCTTCGATTGCCACGAAGGCGTGTTGCAGATTCTCCGGGATTTCTTTTATGCTCTTGGGAATACGGTTGGCATCAGAAGCCACAAGCTTTGCAGTCTGATTTCCTTCTATATCATAAACAAAAGTAGAATATCCGGATGGAGAAACATCAATATTAGAAATGTCCGGTGCAGTTGCCAGAATACCTTTGAAGCATCCAATACCGGCGGCGGCACCTATTACACCCACACTGACGATGGCAACCAGAACAAGTTCCAATCCGAAGATCCAGAACTTATGTCCCCAGCGAACTGAAGTGGAATTCAGCTGCCTTTGTCTGGTGCGGACTCCTTTTCTTCCATAGTTCATAATCTATTTTCATGCTCCTTTCAAAGCCAAAATAACATTACTATTATAACAAAAAGCAAATGGTAAATAAAGGTTTTTCTTTTTACGAAAATTGTTGACAAATTTATGGGTTTTTATTCCATGCTGTGATAAAATAGATGAGGCTGGATAGGAGTATATTTTTATGGAAGAAAAAATGAAAAAACCGGAAGAATATCGCATTGTTCTGGAAGGCGGACAGGGAGAGATCGAAGAGAAGAAATCCAGATTTATCTGTAATGTGCGTCCGGTCCATACGGAAGAAGAAGCGGCCTCTTTTATAGAAGAAATGAAAAAGAAATATTGGGATGCCAGACATAACTGCTCCGCTTTTGTTCTGGGAAGCAGACAGGAACTGACCAGGTGCAGTGATGATGGGGAACCCAGCGGCACAGCCGGCAGACCCATGCTGGAGGTCCTTTTAGGCGAAGGGCTTTGTGATGTAGCGGTAGTAGTCACCAGATATTTTGGTGGAACGCTTCTTGGTACCGGAGGTCTTGTCAGAGCTTATACCCAGGCTGTGAAAGCGGGACTTTCAGAGAGTAAAACCGGTTGGATGCGCCTGGGCAGGGAGATAAAGATACAGACAGATTATAACGGAATCGGAAAGATTCAGTATCTGCTTGGAAAGGAAGAAATTGCCATTCAGAATGCCGATTATGGTGCAGACGTTATGTTAAAAATTGTAGTACCGGAGGCTAAAACGCAGCAGCTGAAAAAGCAGCTGATCGAGGTGACAAACGGTCAGGTAAAAATGGAAGAATTACAACACATTTACTTTGTTGACAAGGACGAAAAGTGTTTGTAATATGAAACGTAGAGGCGTTTTTTGCCGAAATAACAGTTCAGAAAGGTGGTGGTTTTTATGAAGAAGAGTACAAAAACATATAGTACTGATATTCCTCTCCCCCGATCGGAGTACATAAAAACTACAACGGAAAAGGAGAACTGTTATGGAAGAAGAAAAAGTAGAAGTTGAAATCAAAAGTCTGTTGGAAAGTAAGCAGTATACAAGACTTCGCCAGAAAGTAGCAGAGCTGAATGATGCCGATATTGCGGCAGTCATGGAGGATCTGGAGGATGAAGAACTTTTGAAAATGTTCCGTATTCTGCCCAAAAGTATGGCAGCAGATGTTTTTTCCTATCTGGAGGTGGAAAATCAGCAGTTTATCATCACATCCCTGTCTGAACGGGATGCTGCAGGTATCATTGATAACCTGATGGCCGATGATGCAACAGACCTTTTAGAAGAAATGCCGGCTAATATTGTGAAAAAGCTCCTGGCAAATGCCAGCCCGGAAACCCGTAGAGATATCAATCATCTGCTTCGTTATCCGGAAGATTCTGCCGGTAGTATCATGACAGTGGAATTTATTGATTTAAAAGAAGATTCCACGGTGGAAGAGGCGATTGCCAGAATCCGTAAAATCGGTATGGATTCTGAGACGATCAATATATGTTATGTACTGGATAATCAGCGTACCCTGGTAGGGACGGTTGCCCTCCGGTACCTGCTGATCAGTGAACCGGATGTGATTATCGGGGATCTGATGCATGAAAATGTTATCTCGCTGAATACCTTGATGGACCAGGAAGAGGTAGCAAGACAATTTAAAAAATACGACTTCACTTCCATGCCTGTTGTGGACAACGAAAACCGTCTGGTTGGTATCATCACCGTCGATGACGTTGTGGACATCATGGAAGAAGAGGCTACAGAAGATATCGAAAAGATGGCTGCTATCGTACCTACCGATAAGCCATATATGAAGACCGGTGTGTTTGAAACCTGGAAAAAGAGGATGCCATGGCTATTGCTTCTCATGATATCCGCGGCTTTTACCGGCAGGATCATCACATCCTTTGAAGATGCTCTGAGTGCCTATGTGGTTCTGACAGCTTATATCCCGATGCTGATGGATACCGGTGGAAATGCAGGTGGTCAGTCCAGTGTTACCATTATCCGTGGTATTTCCCTGAATGAAATCGAATTTTCAGATTTGTTTAAAGTAGTCTGGAAAGAATTCCGCGTTGCTATCTGCTGCGGTATTACTCTGGCAGCTGCAAATTTCCTGAAATTAATCTTACTGGACCGGGTGACGATCATGGTAGCAGGAGTAGTTTGCCTCACTCTGCTGGTTACGATCATTGCAGCAAAATTTATTGGATGTCTTCTGCCTATGCTGGCGAAAAAAATCGGATTTGACCCAGCGGTTATGGCAAGTCCGTTCATTACAACCATTGTAGATGCGGTATCACTTTTGACCTATTTCAAGATTGCCACAGTGATGCTGGGATTGTGATGAAAATTGTTTTGAAAATAGAAAAAGGAACATCATATGACAGAACAGCAGCAGACACCGCATAAGCGCAGAAAACGATACAGCGGGAGCCATCCGAAGCATTTTGATGAAAAATATAAAGAGCATAATCCGGAAAAATATCAGGATACCATTCAAAAAGTAATCAGCAAGGGCTCCACCCCTGCCGGTATGCATATCCCGATTTGTGTAAATGAAATATTGGAATTTTTACAGATTCAGCCGGGACAAATAGGATTTGATGCCACCCTGGGATATGGCGGGCACTCAAGTCAAATGCTGAAAGCACTGCAGGGGCAAGGACATCTGAATAGTCTGGATGTGGATCCTATTGAAAGTGTAAAAACGGAAAAAAGACTGCGTGATATGGGATACGGTGAAGAGATATTTACTGTGTGGCATATGAATTTCGCAGATATTGATACGTTAGTGGAAAAGACTGGAAAGTTTGATTTTGGAATGGCCGATCTGGGGGTATCTTCCATGCAGATTGACAATCCGGCGAGAGGATTTTCCTATAAACTGGATGGTCCACTGGATTTGCGGCTGAACCCGGAAAAAGGTGTTTCGGCAGCTAAGCGACTAAGAGAAATGGATCAGGAAGAACTTATGGGAATGTTCGTGGAAAACGCTGATGAACCCTATGCGAAAGAAATTTCACAGAAAATCATAAGTACGTTTCGAAAGGGTCAGTCTATAGACACCACTACAAAACTGAGGGAAGTCATAGAACAGGCACTTTATAAAGTACCGGAGAAAGAACGGAAAGAAGCGGTAAAGAAATCCTGCCAGCGATGCTTTCAGGCATTACGTATCGATGTAAACAGCGAATTTGAAGTGCTGGATGCGTTTTTATCGAAGCTTCCGGATATTATGAATCCAGGTGGAAGAATAGCAGTGCTTACGTTCCATTCCGGAGAAGACCGTTTGGTAAAACACTATTTTAAAGAAGGGAAAAAAGCGGGATTGTACAGCGAAATTTCAGAAGAAGTGATTCGCCCTTCCACGCAGGAGTGCGTAAAAAATCCCCGTGCCCGATCCACTAAGATGAGGTGGGCCATTAGGGCATAAATTTCAAAAATAAGTGCCCATTTGGGTGTCCAACGACTTGACTGCTGGATGCACAAATGGGCATTTTTGTTGGTTGTTTTGACAATTGAATATCAGTTACTTATTTCTTATTAATAGCTGCACGTTTTCGAAGAGTAGGATCCAGGATCTTTTTACGGATACGTAAATTCTCCGGTGTGACCTCTAACAGTTCATCGGTATCGATGAAATCCAGGGCCTGTTCCAGACTCATAACCTTTTTCGGGGTCAGGCGAAGGGCTTCATCTGCACTGGAAGAACGGGTGTTGGTCAGATGTTTTGTTTTGCAGACATTGATTTCGATGTCTTCTGCCTTTCCGGTCTGGCCGATTACCATGCCGGCGTAAACCTTTTCACCGGGACCGATAAACAGGGTACCCCGTTCCTGTGCATTATACAGACCGTATGTGATAGCTTCCCCTGCTTCAAAAGCAATCAGAGAGCCCTGTTTACGATATTGAATATCTCCTTTATAAGGACCATAGCCTTCGAACTGGGTGTTCATGATACCATTTCCTTTGGTATCGGTCATGAAATCACCACGATAGCCGATCAGACCACGGGATGGCATGGAAAATTCCAGACGGGTATATCCGCCGGATGCCCGTCCCATATTCTGGAGTTCCCCTTTTCTCAGACTTAATTTTTCGATAACCACACCGGAGTATTCTTCCGGTACATCTACATAAACCGTTTCCATTGGCTCAAGGAGTTTGCCATTTTCATCTTTTTTATAAATAACTTCTGCTTTGCTTACTGCAAATTCAAAGCCTTCACGTCGCATATTTTCAATCAGAACAGATAAATGAAGTTCGCCACGGCCGGATACTTTAAAGGCATCCATATTGTCGGTTTCTTCCACACGCAGGGATACATCTGTGTTTAATTCTCGGAACAGTCTGTCACGAAGGTGGCGGCTGGTTACGTATTTTCCTTCCTGGCCGGCCAGAGGAGAATCGTTTACAATAAAATGCATGGCAATGGTAGGCTCGGAAATCTTCTGGAAAGGAATCGGCTGCGGGTCTTCCGGAGAGCAGAGGGTATCACCGATATGGATATCAGAGATACCGGAGATCGCAACGATGGAACCGATGCCTGCTTCCTTTACTTCTACCTTATTTAAACCATCATATTCATAGAGCTTGCTAATCTTTACCTTTTTCTGTTTGTCAGGTTCATGATGGTTTACGATAACCACTTCCTGATTTACTTTCACACTTCCGTTATCGACTTTACCGACTCCGATACGTCCCACGTATTCATTATAATCGATGGTACTGATCAGTACCTGGGTACCCGCATCAGGATCTCCTTCCGGGGCAGGAATGTGTTCCAGAATGGTATCAAACAGTGGAGTCATATTGTTATTTTTAACAGTAAGCTTTCTGGTAGCGCTGCCTGTTTTGGCAGAGGCATATACAAAAGGACAATCCAGCTGTTCATCACTGGCATCCAGTTCCAGGAAAAGCTCCAGTACTTCGTCTTCTACTTCTTCCGGTCTGGCTTCCGGACGGTCAATTTTATTGATACATACGATAACAGCCAGATCCAGTTCCAATGCCTTCTTTAACACAAATTTGGTCTGCGGCATAGGTCCTTCAAAGGCATCCACCACCAGAATCACACCATTTACCATTTTCAGGACACGTTCTACTTCGCCACCGAAGTCGGCATGCCCAGGTGTGTCGATAATATTAATCTTTGTATTTTTATAAGTAACAGCAGTATTTTTAGAAAGAATTGTAATACCACGTTCCCGTTCAATGTCGTTGGAATCCATCACACGTTCAGCTACTTCCTGATTTTCGCGGAAGGTACCGCTTTGTTTTAGAAGTTCATCTACCAGAGTGGTTTTGCCATGATCTACATGGGCAATGATCGCAACGTTTCTCACATCTTCTCTTGTTTTTTTCATACTTAACTCCTTTAGGTCTTTTGAAAACAGTATACCTCTCAAACCGTAGAATTATAGCACCACTGCAGGGAAAACGCAAGAAATAGTGTGGAATTTGCGATGGATGAATGTCATATATAAGAAAAAAAGGAATATACATATATTACAAGGGGAAAATCCTGGTATTAAGAAACCAAGGAGAGCGCTGCATGGCAGCAGAATGGAGGAATTATGACGGATAAAGTAATTGAAAACAATCAGGTAACGATTATGGGGAAAATCGTAAGTGAGTTTTTCTATAGTCACGAAATTTACGGAGAGGGGTTCTACATGGTCGATGTGGAAGTGGAAAGGCTCAGCGATTCTACGGATCTGATACCGGTTATGGTGTCGGAGAGACTGCTGGATGTGAACCAGGACTACACAGGGCAGCTCATCAGTGTAAGTGGGCAGTTCCGATCCTACAATCGGCATGAGGAAAAGAAAAACAAACTGGTTCTCTCTGTTTTTGCAAGAGAAATCGAATTTATTGACGAAGTGGATGAGAACACAAAATCAAATCAGATCTTTTTGGATGGTTTTATATGCAAAGAGCCCATCTACAGAAAAACTCCTTTGGGGAGAGAGATCGCAGACCTGCTTCTGGCAGTAAACAGACCTTATGGCAAATCAGACTACATACCATGTATCTGCTGGGGAAGAAATGCCAGATTCGCCAGCACCTTTCAGGTAGGTGACCGCTGTGTGGTATGGGGACGGATTCAAAGCAGGGAATATATGAAGAAAATCTCCGAAGAAGAGCTGGAAAAAAGGGTTGCATATGAGGTGTCTGTAAGTAAGCTGGAAACAGAAATTTGCAAAAATCCGATACCTGTGCTATGATATGTTCGTTTTATGCAAGGTGGAGACCTTCGTAATCCGTTGTGTTTGGTATGATAGGGGTTATGGAAAGGACGCGGATTTCAATATGAAACAGGGTAGAATTTCAATTTATACCGGTGATGGTCACGGTAAATCACCAGCAGCCCTTGGGTGTGCACTTCAGGCTGCATGCAAAGGGCAGAGAGTGGTTATCATACAGTTTTTGAAAGGAAAAGGACTGGAGGATTCCGAATTTGCCAGAAGGCTGGAACCGGAAATCAAAATCTTCCGATTTGAAAAGGCGGATGAAGATTTTGCCAGCTTAGACGAAGCAGGAAAAAAAGAAGCTATCATGGATATCAAAAACGGGATGAATTTTGCCAGAAAAGTGATAGCTACCGGCGAGTGCGACCTTCTCATATTGGATGAAGTGCTGGGACTTATCGATAAAAAGATTATCACGGAAGAGGAACTGAAAGAACTGATAAGTTCGAAACAGGATGATATGTCTCTCATTCTCACCGGAATTACCCCCAATGAGAATATTTCCGTTCTTGCAGACGAAGTATCCGGTATTCAGACGGTTCGTTCGGCAGAAGATTAAGACATAAAGCAGATTATGTTATAAAGTAGATTATGTTATAAAGCAGATTAGCTTATATAGCAGATCGAGCTATAAAAAGAATAAGCATTATCTTATATATTTGTGGCATTTTGTGCGTTGACAGCCGA
>JBJENT010000158.1:0-2136 GCA_051880335.1 Lachnospiraceae bacterium | reverse complement strand
AGTAAAATATCTTTTTCATCACAAAGGGCGCGTACTTTTTCCATAAATTCCTGGGTAGCCGGGTAAATACCGCCTTCTCCCTGTACCGTCTCAAACAAAATGGCACAGGTTTTATCAGATACCTGTGAAAGAACCGAGTCAAAATCATTCATATCGGCGAATTTGATATTCCCGATCATGGGCTGAAATGCTTCCCTGTAATGTGCATTACCTGTTACAGACAGTGCCCCCATGGTTCTGCCGTGAAAAGAATGATTCATGGCAATGATTTCATGATCTGTCTTTCCGTCTTTCAAATAGGCATATTTTCTTGCTGCTTTAATCGCACCTTCTACTGCTTCAGCACCGCTGTTGGTAAAAAATACCCGGTCCATTCCGGATGCTTTCTTCAGCTTTTTGGCCGCCTCAATTGCCGGTACATTATAATAATAGTTGGAGGTATGAATCAGTTTATCCACCTGGGCTTTTACCGCATCATCAAAATCCTTGTAGTGATGGCCCAGGGCAAATACAGCGATTCCTGCAAAAAAATCCAGATATTTTTTCCCATCCAGATCATACAGGTAGACTCCGTCCCCTTTATCAAAAACAATCTGATACCGGTTATAAGTATGGAGCAGATCCTGTTCTGCCTGCTCAATATATTCTTTCATCATATTTATATTCCTTTCTATCTTACAATTCTTCGTTATCTTTGACAATAGCTGTTCCGATACCCTGATTTGTAAAGATTTCCAAAAGCAGGCAGTGTGGAATTCTGCCATCCAGAATATGTACCCTGTTTACGCCATTTCGAATAGCAGAGGTACAGTTATTCAGTTTGGGCAGCATGCCTCCGCCGATAAAACCGTCTCCGATCAGTTCATCTGCCTGATCAGCGGTCAATCTGCTGATAAAACTGGATTTGTCGTTAATATCTTTATAAAGTCCCTCAATATCAGTTAAGAAAACCAGTTTATCTGCTCCCACTGCTTTTGCAATGGCACATGCAGCATCATCTGCATTGATATTATAAGTCTGGAACTCATCGTCCAGACCGATCGGTGCCACGATAGGCAGAAAATCATTTTCGATCAGATCATACAGGATCTTCGCATTTACTTCTTTTACATCACCCACAAAACCGATGTCCTGACCATCTGAATATTTTTTATCCACCTTCAGCAGGGCGCCATCTTTTCCGCTTACACCCACTGCTTTCACGCCCAGCTCCTGCACCATGGTAACCAGGCTCTTATTTACTTTGTTCAAAACCATCTCTGCGATCTCCATGGTCTCTTCATCGGTCACACGAAGTCCGTTGATGAACTGGGCTTCTTTTCCCACTTTTCCTACCCAGCGGCTGATTTCCTTTCCACCGCCATGTACAATAATGGGTTTAAACCCTACCAGTTTCAGAAGGGTTACATCCTTGATCACGTTCTTTTGCAATTCTACATTACTCATGGCACTTCCGCCATATTTTACCACGATAATCTTTCTGTTAAACTTCTGTATATATGGAAGCGCCTCGATCAGGACTTCCGCTTTCTTTAATACTTCATCCATTGTTTCATTCTTTGCCATGTCGGTTTCCTCCACTTCTATTTATTAAACGCTGTAATATTTTTCTCATTCAATGTAAAATCATAGTAATTCAAATCTTCCCGCTTTGTCCAGCCGATCTGCTTCCAGAAAGCATTTCCAATATCATTCTGCGTAAATGCGATCAGGGAAACTTTATTGATCTGTTCTTTCTTTAATGCTTCCATGCAGAATACCACCATGGATTTTCCAATCCCCTGCATGCGGTAATCTTTTTCCACACAGACATGATACAGACACCCTCGTCTTCCGTCATGACCGCATAAAATAGCTCCCACGATCTTACCGTCTTCTTCCGCCACCACACTGGTGGTCGGGTTTCTCTTCAGGAAGCGTTCCACACCTTCTCTGGAATCATCCAGGCTCCGGATTCCAAACCCCTTGATAGTCATCCAGAGATTCCTCACTCCGTCATAATCTTTCGCTTCCATTACTCTTATAGTCATGTTTTTTCTCCATCTATTTTACAGCTGTTCTTTTATCCGCCATCACTTTATGGGAACATAGGGGCAATTTTAAGCCCTTCATTCTCTGCCAGACCAAACAGCAGAT
>JBJENT010000157.1:0-11729 GCA_051880335.1 Lachnospiraceae bacterium | reverse complement strand
AATATCAAAAGCCATGCTTCTGGTCGCAAGAGAATAATCAATCTGCCTGTTTCCGGTTAACATAAATACCACATAATCTTCCATTAAAAAGATATACCGGCACTTTTCATAAACTTCCGGCGTGTGTTTTTTCCGCCACATGATCTTAGGAAGACTATACATTTCATGGGGTACCACACCGGTGATTTTTGCGATGTTTTCCCGGCCAAAGAGTTTACATAATTCTGCACACTCTTCCCCGCCTCTTGGGTCCGTATACAGCATAGCCGGTGCCAGGGGCGTTCCTTCCTCGTCTGTCATAACAAAAGTTTCTCCAAAACTGGTCACACCCATTCCTGCGATATCCGGGAATTTTTTTGTTATTTCCCGGATAACCGCATACACACCTTCCATCAGATTCGATACATCTATTTCGTGGCCTGAGATACCACGTTTTACAGGATAATCTCTGTATACTTTGTCCAGTTCTTTTCCATTTTCATCAAAAACAGTATACTTACACCCGGTGGTTCCGATATCTAATCCTGCAATCTTCATTCCTTTTCTCCTAATCGATTTCAACCCAGTCATATCCCAGGTAATTGGTCATGGCTTCTTTTAAAATGGATTTCATATGTCCCACACCGACACAGGTATGATGTTTAAATCCACCTTTTGCCAGTTTCAGCATTTTTTCTTCCATATCCGCGATTTCGCATACACCGGCACAGCCAAAGTATGCTTCCTCGATAGGGTCATCTGTAAACTCTGCTTCGGATGCGTAGATCTTGATCTTTCCATCTACCGTAAGACAGTTGGAAATGGTCGTTTTCATCGGACGGATCCGTCCTTCATTGGTTCCCCAGCCGCTTCCTGCATCGGTCTTTTCAAACATCTTATGTGCAGTAACTGTGCCTTTCCCGGCCATCAGTCCCTGAGCAGTAGATCCACAATGGAACAGGATCACTTTATTTTCTTCTTCACCATAGTTATTATTCCAGTCCAAAACTGCTGTGGGCTGTTCACTGGCAAGGGCCATGGCTCTCATGGAAATAGCAGAGGTAAGGTCTATTTCGCAACTGGTCACAATGCCTCTGTCATTTAGTTCAGACAACAGAACGCAGGGGCAGACTCTGAGGATCTGTTCCATTTCGTTCCAACACCGGATAGCCAGGGCATCCAGATGATATTCTTTCACATACTCATCGATGACAACGGATATTTGGGCCAGCGTATTCTTTTTATCTTCCGGTACCTTGGAAAAATCCGTGTAGTTTTCCAGTACTTCCTTTTTTGCTGTCACTTCCGGATCGTCATCTTTTTTCAGGCCAACCTTGTAAACCAGTTCCGATAAATCAAAGGACTCCACCGTAATACCATTTTTCTGTAAGCCGATCTCATCAAACCGGGTGGACTTAAATGCAGTGGTTCTTGCGCCGATACATCCGATGGTGAATCGCTTCATTCCGTTTACCACACGACAGATGGCTGCAAAGTCGCGCAGGTTCTCCTGGAATTTAGGAGAAAGAGGGTGCACCACATGAGGTTTTAAAACAGTAAAGGGTACCTGATACTGGGTAAATACATCCGTCACAGAGAACTTTCCGCAAAAAGCATCCCTTCTGTGTGCAAAATCCATTTTTCCGATTTCATCCGGATATGCCTGCATCAGAATCGGCACACCGGCATCCTGAAGAGCAGTGATTGCTCCGTTTTCATCTGCAAAAATCGGCATGGAAAAAATAACGCCATCATACTGGCCTTCATATTCCTTCAGCCACTTCGCATATAAAAGTCCTTCATCCCTGGTTTCAATACCACCGTATCTGGTAAGTTCCGGGTTCATAGCGATATAATCATATCCGGCATCGGTAACAGCCTTTATCATATCTTCTCTTGCCTCGTAAATTAATTCACCAGGCATAAATCCTCTGTTACAAAATGCCAGTGCAAATGTCATTTTTCTTGCCATTTTTCATTTTCCTTTCTGTCTTGTGTATTCTATTTCCTGTCCCCTGTAAATGGAATACTCTTCTTTCCATAATTCCACTTTTTAAACATCTTTACGATCAGTCTTCCACCCGGGCGAATACCTTCATTGCAGCTTTCACGTCTTCCTTCATTGCTTCCCGCGCTGCCGTAAAGATAGAGGAGAAGAAAGCCGGAGCACCTTCCTCCAATTCATTCAGATATTTTACAACTGCATTTCCGCCTGCCTTATCCATATAGGTAAAATAGTTGATTTTACGCACTCCTGCTTCTACTGCTTTGCAATAATCTTCTTTGCTGACACCGGAGCCTCCATGCATAACCACCGGAATGTTACCTGTTTTTTCACGAACCATTTTCACAATATCAAAATCCAGCTTGGGTTTGGTCAGATAAATTCCATGGGTGGTTCCAAAAGAGCAGGCAAGAGCATCTATACCGGTTTCTTCCACGAATTTCGCTGCCAGATCCGGATCTGTGTAAATCTTGGTATCATCCTGTTCTGACGCATCACCGGTTCCACTTTCTCTTTTTCCCATGCTGCCCAGCTCAGCTTCTACAGAGGCACCATATTTTTTTGCCATCTCCACTGCTTTTTTGGAGTTTGCAACATTCTCTTCATAGGGAAGTACAGAACCATCATACATTATTCCGGTAAATCCGATCTTCATAGCCTCTTCCAGATATTCCAGTGTTTCACCATGATCCAGGTGAACGCAGATCGGAACACTGGCCTTTTTTGCCATCTCCACCATAATCGGACCAATGGTACTGAGCGGCACCAAGGTCTCATGACACTGGGCAAACTGGATGATCACAGGCAAATCCAGCTGCTCTGCTGCTGCGATTTCCGCTTCGATCGCCTCCAGACCCGATGCATTAAAAGCACCGATTGCAATATTTCTTTCTTCTGCGATTGCCAGAATTTCTTTTAATGTTACTAACATGTAATATTCCTCCTTTTCGTATATAGATCAGAACACCGTTTCCTTTTCTGTTTCCTATTTTGGATTTTTAATTTCAGGTTTCTAATCCAGCCTTTCCATTTACAGAATACTCTTGATTCTTTTTGCAATATAGTATATTTTGTTTACAAAACTGTAAATTTGTTTTGCAAATATGCTATTCTCATGGTCAATAATCTGAAGTTTAAACATGCTATATCCATATCTGATAATATGGAGAATAGATATGCAGTTTTCTATTTGTTGATTTAAGCAGAAAGAGGGATAAAGATGAATGCAATGACACTGAGCCTGAACCGGGAATCCCTGTTCAGTCTGATGAAAGATTTTTTTCTTTTAACCGGATTTAAAATCGCACTTTTTGATGCTGCCGGAAATGAAATACTATCTTATCCGGAAAAGCATTGTGCCTTCTGCGCTCTGATCCGTTCCTGTCCGGAAGGGGTTAAAAAATGCAATGAAAGCAATCAAAAGTCCTTTATCCATTGTGAAAAAACCAGGAAACTGGTTATTTATCATTGTCATGCGGGACTTTTAGAGGTCACTGCCCCACTCATCGATAATGATTCGGTGATTGGATATATCATGTTTGGTCAAATTACCGATTTAAATGATCCTCAGGATGTCAAAAACATGCTGCAGGATGTGATTGCCAGGTATCATCTGGATCAGCTTGGACATGATGCAGCCATTTACCAGATTACTTCCAAAAGCAGCGAACAGATCTTTGCCGCAGCAAAAATTCTGGAAGCATGTACCTTTTATGTATTATTGAAAGATATGATCCGTCTGCAGCGGGAAAATTTCATTCAGAATCTGAATCAATTTTTACTTTCCCATTTATCGGAAGATTTGTCTGTAGAGCGCCTGATGCAGGAATTCCATCTGAGCAAAAACAAATTATATGATTCCTGCAGCCGGTATCTGAATGTGGGAATTGCAGAGCATATTAAAAATCTTCGTATTACAGAGGCAAAAAGACTGTTGAAAGAAACCGACCTGTCTGTACACGAAATATCAGACAAAGTCGGTTTCAATGATTACAATTATTTCTGCCGGGTTTTCAAAAAGGAAGTGGGTATGCCGGCTAATAGGTTCAGGCATCTCCCAGATATTGTACTGCGATCCGGTTTTCCGGCTTTGCATCGGTAAGATAAAGTACAATCAAAAAAAGCCATTCCAGTGGTTTCATCAGAAAATAAACCAAATCCGCTACATACCTGCTGCGAATGAGTTTAGCTACCGGGAATCCACAGGTATCATAAAAATGTCGTACTGCCTTATGAAAACGGGGAGTTCTCTCTTCCAGAATCTGTTCAAAAGCATTGGCGATACATAACTGCCGATTTACAATCACTTCATGTCCATGACGTTTTCCCAGACGTATTGGTTTTACCACTTTTTCATGTCCGCCTGCGGCTACAGTACAAAGATAATGCTCGTCATACATTACATTCTGAGGTGCCACTCTTTGCGACAGATTCCAGTCACTGGTTTGGGTAAAGGCACGGATCACTGCATCCGGAGCCTGACCGAATAATACCAGTATGGCAATCAGAATTCCCAAAAGCGGTATCATAAGAACAAAAGCCAGCACAGGCCAAAGTGTTGACTTCTCCAACAGTTTACTGCATTGGCCAAGTATTCCTTTCTGCACTTTTTCATTTTCTTCATGGGGAATTTCTTTCCATTCCTGTACCTTTTCAGATACCACACGGGCTGTGATCAGCACACAGTTACATGGAAGCAGGAGCAGATACAGATCCATCAAAGTTTCTGTATCATATACCTGTATGCCCCAGACGATACTCAGTCCGGTTGCCAGATACATTGCCGACATGCCCAGAACCAGCAGAAGCGGAGGCATTTTCTCCAGTTTCACCAGATTCACCACCATATAACCCAATAATCCAATCCCGATAATCACCAGTATCGTTATGTTACATTGGGTGTTGATCGGTGTGTGTTTTTCTGTATTGTATAAAGTTTCCGTCCAGTCTGCCTGAAAAACCGCTTCCTGAAGAAGTGACAGATAAATCAAACTGTACAGAATCCCAAGTGCCAGTATGACAAGATCAAATAGTATCAGACGTGGGCGTTTTTTCATACTTTCTCCCGTATCTGTTTCCAGATCTGTTTCTGTATCCTTCCCCATACCTCTCACTGTCCTAAGCAGATATAGCACCTGATATATGGTTGCAAGCACCGGAAATATCAAAAACATTCCAATTATACTTCCGAAAACAGGCAGCATGACCAGTTCCTTTAAAACCGATGCAGTATCATGCCAGTCTTCCTTCACATATACCAAAATATAATAAATAAATGATATTGTGACTCCGCTCAGTGCAGCAATCCCAATAGAGCCTGCAAGCGGATGCTTCACCAAAAACGTTTTAATCCTCTTAGTCATTTTCTTTTCCCCTATATTCAAAAACCCACTGTATATTTTATAAGATTCAAAAACACACAGCAGGTTTTCCTTTTATATTTATTTCTTCCAAAAATTACCTTCCAGCATTTTATAATCCGGTCTGGAAATGTAAAAGCCCTGCACATAATCTACGTTGATCTGTTTCAGAACCTCTAATTCTTCTGCTACCTCAACACCTTCTGCTATGACCTTTATGCCATTTTCATGGGCATATCCTACCATACTTTCTACCAGGGTTCTGGCAGCTCTGGAAAGATGGATATTTCTGATCAAAAATTGATCTATTTTGATAAAGTTATAACTTCCGAATACCAGTATATCGCTGTTGCTGTAACCGGTACCGAAATCATCCAGGGCCATCTTCATGCCCCACTTATTACACCACTCACGCTTTTTCCGTTCAATTTCCGGATATATCTTCATCTGCTCTGTAGTTTCCATAACAATCCGGGAAGCTTTATCCCCATAAAGATTGTGCAGGGCAATGGCATCCTCTTCCGGAAGAAGCTGATCTGCAATGGAATTGATAAAGATGTAACAGTCTCTATTTCCGACCTGGTTGAAAAATGCTTCCAGAGCTTTATACCAGGTGAGTCTTTCAATCTGCCCGTTCATGGCATGTTCTTTTGCAACTCTCAACAGATTGTCCGGTGTTCTCAACACATCCGATACCGGGCGGATAAGTGCTTCATAGGCAAAAATATGATTATCTTTCAGTGAAATGATCGGCTGAAAAGCATACTGTACTCTTTCCTTTTCTATAATGTTGGTAAGTTCACCAAAACCGTAAATCAGCAGATAGTCTCTGATATAGGTATCTTTTTCAAACAGCTTCTGCTTTCCTTTTGTCCTCTTTTTCATCTCATACATTGCAAAATCTGCATAACGCATGAGTTCTGTATAACTGGTGGCATCCGCGCTGTATCGGGATATTCCCCCGGAAGCTCCCAGCTGAAGTTTACTTCCATCCGGCAGGGTCAGATATACTTCTCCGATCTTTTTATGAATTTCTTTTGCAAGCTGTACCAGTTCTTCCTCGGGTCTGTCATACAAAAAGAGAACAAATTCGTCACCGGAAAGCCGGGCAGAAATATGATTCTCCAGTGGAACAGAACGAAGAATACTTCCCATTGCCTTAATGTACTTATCCCCAATATCATGACCATATGTATCATTTACATATTTCAAACGGTCTAAATCCCACATGGCAAGAACACCACAGGCACATTTGCCTCCATCCACCAGTTCTTTTACTTTCTTTTCAAAAGCACGCCTATTATACAGATTGGTAAGTACATCAAAATCTCTGTCATGGCGGATCTGCATCTGCTCTTCCATGGCTTCTGTGGCATCCATTATGATCGTGATATGAGAATCCTCTGTTTCCGCATGGGAAATACGGTAATATCTTACATCTCCATTTTCACAGTCTCTTCGGAAAATATATGGCTCGATCTTAGTATATTGATCGTTTGTTTCCGCAAGAACCGTTTTTAACTCATCTTTGTTTGCATAATTGTCCTTCCAGGATTCCAGTTTGATATCCAGCATTTCAAGGAGCTGCCTGTTGCAAAAGGCCAGATCTGAATCATCATACTCAATAACACCAAGGGAAAGATCAGCCAGGTCAATGATATCGGCCACCTTACCTCCCATCTTATAAACCAACTGGTTATTCAGTATAATGCGGTCTGCTAATTCATCAAATTCTTTGATATTCGTCTTTGGCAGACTCTCAATCATCTTATTATCCGAACTCTCAATTCCCCTCATTAATGCTTTAATCGGGAAAATGAGCGGATACATAGCTCCCATGGCTATACCAAGAGATATCACCAATGATATAAGGACAGAAATACCGATCCAAACAAGAAGTCTGTTGGATGCTTCAAATAGAGAATTTCCATTCGCTACACCCACAACTACCCACCTGTCCTTTTCAAAAGGCGTATTTGTGTTGTACAACTTCATGAATGCCAGGTTGGCATAAATGCTGCCATCATTCCATATATTTTCCACCGTATATAACTGATTCATCTCAGACTTCTTCAGGTGAAAGGATTCTTTGATTGGCAGCGTAGCCTGAAAAGCGGCATTCTCTGTCATCATAATCTTCAGATCATTGCTTTCCTCATCATATATTCCCAGACAATAGGTATAGCTGGAATCTTCTCCCAGTTCCTTACTTGGAAGACTCTTCTTTAGATAATCCAGGGAAACTCCATAGCCAATCACTCCCACCGATTGATGCTTTTCATCCAATATCGGTATAGTATAGCAAATCTGTTTGATATCATCCTCAAAAAAAGTCGTAGTTTCACTATAATATCCCAGATCCAGTGCATCTATTCCCTGATATTCATTTCCGGCACGATAAGGTTCATGGTAAAAATCCATATCCTCTGTAACCGTAAAATGTTCGCTCCAATAAGAATCCAATGTAAATCCCTGATCGAACATCAGTCTGCTGGATCCTGCTTCCACAAGAATATCAGAATTATCCGCTGAAGCATCATTCGGATTCATATCCCTTAAAATCAAAGCATCTTTTACATTTTCAGAATCTTCACGATCTAAAATAATGAAACACGAATTGGCTTCACTATTTCGTAACCTATCCAGCACAAGGGATGTCATTCTATCCAGAAAAGCTTTTCTATTTTCTTCTTCTTTCAGAAACTCTTCTACAGTAAGTCCTTTACTTCTTGCAAAAACTCTTAAAATGGTTTTAATCCGGTCATCATACTCCTCTATGTCTCCCAGTGAAGTCATCTGACTTTCAAAAAGCGCACCCCTGGTCATCACCATATTATTAAAGCTTTTTACAGCACTCATATCCAAATGTTTCGGAGTTCCTGTCAGGATAATGGCCCCTACACTCACAATTGCCTGAATACAGATAATAAAAATGACACCAAAAGAAATCCATGATCGTATTTTAATTTCTCTCTTTTGTCTTTTCAGCATTTCGCTGTATCCTTCCCATTTCTTTGTGCATTCGAATTTCATGCACCCTTTCGACTGCAATAGAAGAATTCTACTGTGCTATTGCAGTTTCTAATTGATCTCTTTGTTCCACATACCATGATTCAAAATGCTCATCCGATAAATATTCCTGAAGTACTTCTTCCCGATCTTCCCCAGCTTCTACTCTGGCGGCAATTTCAGCATAATCTGCAATCGCCAAGTCTGCCATGGAGGTATTCAAAACATTCCGGGCTGCATCCCCGTTTACAAAACCTCTCGAAGCATAGGATTCGGATGTTTCGATCTGCTGAAGTGCAACATTCATCGTATCACGTTCTATTCCGGACATATTTTCGCCATCCTGAGACATAAAACGATCTATTTCTTCCTGCTCAATTGCATCCTTCTTTACCGGCAAATAACCTGAATTCAGATCATATCGCACATTCTGTTCTTTCTCTGTAAACCATTTTAAAAAAACAGTACATGCATACTCTTCTCTTTCCGTGGCTTTTGCCATGGCCATATCCGCTCCCTGCTGCACGATAAGCGGATCACAACCCTCAAAATTCGGAACCGGAAGAACCAGATAATCAATCGGATAACTTGTTCCATCTTCTTTTGATACTACTTCCGGAAAATAGGTAGAACTGGCAGTGGAACAAACCTGAGCAATAATGATACCTAATTTGATATCATCACTCCGGAAACGTCCCACACTGGCATAGTGCCCCTTTACAAAAGGTACATAGTAATTATCCCACAATTTTCTGCAAATATCTTTATCAACCTGAAGAGAAACCTGTCCATTTTCTACCGGGAAAAATTCCTTTCCAAGCTGTTTTGCCCCGATAACCATATAATTAGCAAAGGCATCTCTTCCGAAAAATGCTTTTCCACCGCTCCAATCGTAATATTTTTCTGCGACCTGACATAATCCTTCCCAGGTCTTCATATCATCTACTGTCACACCGGTTGCCGCAGCAAATGGTTCCCAATCTGTCTTATTAATCATCAAGACTTCGGTGGACTTTGCAAATGGGAACAGTTTCATTTCTTCATTCGAACCCAATTTTCCTTCTTCCATATAGGAATCAATATATTCCTCTTTTTCGTCCTTCGATAAATATGAATCAAAGGAAGCTAAAATGCCAAGCTGGTCAAGTTCCATCGCAGTAGCCTGATAACACTGGAACAGATTAGGCATATCCTCGGCGCCTACTTCCTTATTGGCAGAAGCAAGAAGTGCACTATTTAAGTCATTGATACTGCTTTTACTTTCTGCATATACCACAATACCTTTCTCCCGACCAACCGTATCGTTAAACTCTGCAACCATCTGTTCAAACTCAATTACCTGGGCACCATTATAATAATGCCAGATCATAACACTCTGGGGATCTTTCGGATTTAGTCCATGATCTTTCTTTTTCACACACCAAAAAGCAACTATTGCGATGACAACAGCTAATAGAATAACAGTAAATAATATTACAATGTTCTTTTTCTTCATAATCGTTTTCCGTCCTTCTCAAAATGTATAAATTATATCTCATCAAAAGCTTTCATAATCCGACGAATAAGCCATTTTTTCAACAAAAATGAAATATATTTATTATATACAATCCCTCTTGGAAACACAATATATTATCCCTCTTTTTTATACTATTTGTATAGTAACTACGCATATGTAAATCGTATTTGTGTAACACTTAATTTAGTATATTTGTAGGGTGGGCATATGAAAAAAGAAATCTATACTATAAATAATTATGGGACTATCAAAATCAATTTAAAGGCATTAATGGATGAAAGAGGCATGACAAGAAATGCTTTAGCCAAGGCAATCAATACCAGGTTTGAGGTAATTGATAAATGGTACCATGGTCATGTAGAAAAAATAGATGCTGATGTACTGTCCAGAATATGCTATGTCCTGGATTGTACACCCGGAGAAATCATACAATATTTATCGGAGAGATAAAGGAGCTGTCGCTTTAACGAATTAAAAATTTCGTTAAGCGGCAACTTTATTTTTTGGGGGAGGGTTGCACACCACCTCAGAAAGTTTTACAGCTTAGTGTGCAATCCCTCAAAAAATGAAGTTCACGGAACAATCTTCTTTAATTGTGTCAGAGCCTGTTCCAGAACAGACTTTGGACATGCAATATTAATACGTTCAAACTGCTTTCCGGATGGTCCAAACATACTTCCTTCATCCAGCCACAACCCTGCATCATGCAGAATTTTGTGATTCAGTTCTTCTTCCGTATATCCCAGTCCGGAACAGTCTACCCAGGTCAAATAGGTTCCCTGTGTCTCTGTCACCTTCAGCATCGGCATCTGATCTGCCAGAAACTCATTCATAAAGCGGATATTCTCCGCCAGATACTTACGCAGTTCGATAAGCCAGGGTTTTCCCTGTGTGTAGGCAGCATATGCAGCAGTTGTTCCAAATAAATTGGTCTCATTATAGCCTGTCATTTCTATTTCATGGATAAATCTTCTTCTTTTTTCTTTATTTGGAATAAAAATAGAGGAGAATTGTAACCCTGCCAGATTAAAGGTCTTGCTTGGTGCAGTACAAACCATACAGTTCTGCTCTGCTTCCTTTGAAACAGATGCAAAAATCGTATGTTTATGATTCCCATAGGTAAAATCACAGTGAATCTCATCGGATACTACAAACACATGATGTCTTCGGCAGATTTCATCTATCTGCACCAGTTCTTCTCTCGTCCAGACACGTCCAACCGGATTATGAGGACTGCAAAGAATGAACAACTTTACATCATTTTTCACAATTTTGTCTTCAAAGTCCTCAAAATCAATAGAGTAAGCAGCTTCCTCTTTATCATATACAAGGGGACTGTCAATCAGTCTGCGTCCATTATTCTTAATAGATCTGGAAAAAGGATGGTATACCGGCCGCTGGACTATAACAGCATCTCCCGGCTCCGTAAATGCACGGACTGCCATGGAAAGTGCAAAAACAACTCCGGGGGTTTTTACCAGCCATTCCTTTTGGTATCGATATCCAAAATTATCTCCAAACCAGTTACAAATGGCATCGTGTAAATCATCTTTTGTACCCGTATAACCATATATTTCATGTGACGCTCTCTTTTTCACTGCTTCTACAATCTCCGGTGCTGTCTTAAAATCCATATCGGCTACCCAGAGAGGTATTGCATCCTGAGGAACTTTATGCTCTTCCCTGAAATCATATTTTATACAGTTTGTTCCATATCGGTTTATTATTTCATCAAAATCGTACATGTTTCTCTCTCCTTGGGTTGTAAAGACTTTCTTCTTTCCATAGGACAGAAGAAATGTCTCCAGTCGCCGCCACCCGTAAAACGGGTGGCTCGGCTCGCTGGGTATAACCCCTTGGC
>JBJENT010000156.1:0-11785 GCA_051880335.1 Lachnospiraceae bacterium | reverse complement strand
TCTTGTGCCAGTACTTCCGACAGAAGAGGAGTTCCCATATGCAATCAGAACAGTATCTGAAACATTTGAATCAAATGGTTCTACATCAATGGGATCTACATGCGCATCTTGTATGTCATTAATGGCTGCAGGTGTTCCAATTAAGAGAATGGTAGCAGGTATTTCATGCGGTCTTGTTACCAGTGAACACTATGAAGAAGATAATGATTTCGTATTATTAACAGATATTCAGGGACTGGAAGACTTCTTTGGAGATATGGACTTTAAGGTAACAGGTACAACAGAAGGTATTACAGCGATTCAGATGGATATCAAGATCCACGGTCTTACAAGACCTATCGTAGAAGGTGCTATCGAAAGATGTCGTGAAGCAAGACTCTTTATCATGGATACCTGTATGAAACCGGCTATTGCTGCTCCAAGACCGGAAGTTGGAAAATATGCTCCGAAGATCATTTCTATCCAGATTGATCCGGATAGAATCGGTGATGTAGTTGGCCAGAGAGGTAAGACCATCAATGAGATCATTGCCCGTACCGGTGTTAAGATTGATATCACAGATGATGGAATGGTTTCCATCTGTGGTACAGACAAAGACATGATGGATAAAGCAGTTGAAATGGTTAAGATCATTACAACAGATTTTGAAGAAGGACAGATCTTTAAAGGAACTGTTGTAAGCATCAAAGAATTTGGTGCCTTTATCGAATTTGCACCTGGCAAAGAGGGCATGGTTCATATTTCCAAGATTGCTAAAGAAAGAATCAACCATGTAGAAGATGTACTGACACTGGGAGACAAAGTAACGGTTGTATGCCTTGGAAAAGATAAGATGGGCAGAATCAGTTTCTCCATGAAAGATGTAAGTCAGAAATAATTTGAATTAAAAAAGTATTGCTTTATAGTTCTTTAAGGAGCTGCCACTTTTACGAATATATTTTCGTGAAAGCGGCAGCTCCATTTTTTTGGAGATTCTGCGCACCTGGCCCAAGGGGGTTTTTAAAATCGGCAAAATATTTTATATCCCAGGAACTTCTTTATTTACGATATAGTATATTTTTCCAAAGCTGTACACCGGGAGAAGGCGTGTCCTTTTTATACAGACACTGTTGGCAAAAATCCGTATAAAGATTGCCCGCCTCAGAAAGCAAAACTGGGACGACATTTCAACCCGTTCAAGACGTAAGTCGCGTTTTGAAATGCCGTCCCTAATCAAGACTTTGCTTTCTGAGGCGGGCAATCTTAGGATTTTTTCCCCAGTGTCTGTATGAAAAGTGACACGCCGCTCCCGCTGTTCATCCATGGAAAAACATACTACTGATAAAGAAGCTCCTAGGATATATTTTGCAAGATTTTAAAAAACCCCCTTGGGCCAGGTGCGCAATCTTCAAAAAATGGAGATATCCACTTTTTTGTCATGAAAATACATTCGTATTCATATATTGTTCTAGAAAGGACAAGAAAACAATGTACGACGATCTGATCAAATTATTTCCGGGCAGCTTACGATACCTGTTTCTGAAAGTTGCGGAAAGCAGAAAAGAGATACAGGAAATACGAATACGTGCATGGAGACCCGTTATTGTAATACGTAATGGAAAAGAATATTTCCTGAAAGAAGATGGCGATTATACAACAAAAGCAGAGGAAGCCAAGTGTTTATCAGAAAGGGATACCGAGGAAATATTTCAGCATATCTGCAATTATTCTGTTTATGCATACGAAGATGAAATCAGACAGGGATATATAACAGTTGCAGGTGGACACCGTGTAGGAGTAGCAGGGCAGGTGGTTCTGGAAGATGATTTACATATCAGAACCATAAAACATATCAGATACCTGAATATTCGAATCTCCCATGAAGTAAAAGGAGCATCTGAATCGGTTTTGCCTTATATATACCGGAATGGAAAATTATACAATACACTGATTGTTTCTCCACCCGGGTGTGGTAAGACAACTATGCTCAGGGATATGATACGGGAAATATCGGATGGTAATTCCTTTGGTAGAGGACAGACTGTGGGAGTCGTAGATGAAAGATCAGAACTGGCAGGATGCTATATGGGGATAGCACAGAATGATCTGGGAATACGTACCGATATTTTAGATGGATGTCCCAAGGCACTTGGAATGATACAGCTCATCAGAGCCATGTCTCCGGAAGTGATCGCGGTGGATGAATTGGGAGATGAAGAGGATATCAGGGCAGTTCAAAAGGCATTATGCTGTGGATGCAGTATGATAGCTACAATCCATGCCGAAAATCAGGAAGAACTTGAAAAAAAGGATTTTTTAAAGCCGCTGTATCAAAAAAAGGCGTTCCAAAGATACATCTATATGAAAAAAGAAGACGGAAAATGCATCGTAGAGGGAATTTATGATGCGGAAGGAGTGAAAATATGGTGAAACTGGCAGGCGTGTGCATTATTCTGCTTGGATGCACAGGGGTAGGATATAGTATTGTGCAGGAGCGAAAACAGGAATTAATAAACTGTGCCCAGTGGCAGAGAATTCTTGCCATTATGGAAAATGAGATGGCATTTCAAAAGGCATCGATTCATGAAATCTGTTTTCGAATCAGCCGACATTCTTCAGTCACAGCCGGCAATCGATCCTTTTTTCTGAAAATAGCAGAAGAAATGGAAGAAAACAAGGGACAAACATTGGGAGATACCTGGAAAAGAGAAATGCAGCTTCATTTGAAACATGTAAAACTGCCGGAAAACATGAAGGAAGAATTAAGTTTCCTGGGAGAAAAGCTTTGCTATGAAGATGCGGGGATGCAGAGAAAAGTAATAAAGATGTTGGAAGAAGAATTAGAACATATCAGAACAGATAGGGCACAGGAAGATGAGAAAAGAAATAAGGTTACCATGTGTATGGGCATCATGACCGGATTGTTGATAACCATTATATTGTTTTGAAGGAGGAAAATATGTCTGTCAGTGTCATATTCAAGATTGCAGCGGTTGGTATTTTAGTAACTCTTCTGGGGCAGGTGTTAAAACACAGCGGACGTGAAGAACAGGCATTTTTAGTATCACTGGCAGGTTTGATATTAGTGCTGACCTGGATTGTACCCTGCATATATGATTTATTTGAAACCATACAAAGTCTGTTTGCTCTGTAAATAGTAAGAAAAGAGGCTATCAATGGAGATTGTAGTAAAAATCGGTATGTTAGGTATTGTTGCAGCAATAATCGGAGTGCAGTTTAAGGGAATAAAGAATGAATATGGCATTTATATTGGAATAGTATGTGCCACAGTTATCTGTTTTTATCTTCTCAGATATCTTCAAAGTGGTCTGGAAATGCTGGATTTTATAAAAAAAAGTATGCCTGATGATCAGATATACTTTTCCCTGCTGCTAAAAATGCTTGGGATTACCTATATTTGTGAATTCTGTGCATCCATTTGCAGAGAATCAGGATATATTTCCATGGCTGACCAGATAGAAGTTTTCGGGAAAATAAGTATTTTGCTCATTGCGATGCCCATTACAAAGACTTTATTTGATATGATGAGTGGATTTCTATGAAAATGGAATGGATAAAAAGCATAAAAAAACATGCGTTCTTTTATTTTTGCATTATTTGCATCATTTTTTTAAAAAATAATAATTTAAAGTGCAGTGCATCATGCATAAAAGAGGCGACAAAAACAAGTTTGGCAGAAGAGGAAAAGGTATTGACCAAATCAGACAACGAGAAAGAAAAGGATATGGAAGAGGAACTGATTTCATTATGGAATGACCGCTATATGGACAAGTTTTTTTCGGATTTTCAGAAAGAAACCTTTGTTTTTCCGGAAGAAAACGGTTCAAATGAAGTTTTTCATGCAAAAGATTTGTGGGAGTCCATCATGAAAGGTGATGTGATTTCAGGTATAAAAGGGTTATGGAATTATTTAATAGAAAATGGCATCGCGAAGTACTCAGAGTATCTGGAAATTGGATACTGGATTCTTTTTTTCTCCATTGTCTCATCTCTATATGTTGTATTAACAGATGTATTAAAGAATCAACAGGTAGCACAAATGGGGGAGTATGTGTTGTACATGCTTTGTACGATAAAACTGATTTCCTGCTTTCAATTGTTATATGAAGATAGCCTTCAGGTACTGAATCAGCTGACTCTTTTTGTAAAACTTTTACTTCCTGCATACGCAGCTGTACTGGGAATGACTAATGGAATTCGCTCTGCAACGATGTATTATGAAGGAATTCTTGCAATTATCTGGCTGATTGAGAATATACTATCCAAATTCATACTTCCATCCATTCAGATTTATATGATTTTCATTGTACTCGGTGGGATTTGGAAGGATGACCGCATGCTTTTGCTGCAAAAAACGATGAAAAAAGTGATTGGCTGGATTCTACGGTTGATGATGTGGATATTGGGAAGTATAGGGGTGCTTCAATCACTTATAACACCTGTTATCGATTCATTGGAATGGAAATCCATGAAACGGATCGTGGGAATGATACCGGGAGTGGGAAATATTTCAGAAGGAATTTCGGAAATCCTTTTAGGCTCAGCTGTTCTGATTCGAAATGGAATGGGTGTATTTTTTACCATTATGATTCTTTTTTTGTGTGCGATTCCGATTTTTAAGCTGTGTTTTATCTCGGTGTCCGTAAAACTGGTAGCAGGAATCAGTAATATGATAAGTCACAATCGGGTATCTGTCATTGCAGATCGTGCATCGAATGCTTTTTTTCTACTATGTCAAGTGTTATTTACCGGGATTGGGCTTTTCCTGATGAGTGTGGCTATTACGCTTTTTGCTGCCGGACGGAGCGGATTTTAGAAGATTTACGGAAAGGACAGGGGAATCAATCATTGAAAGAGGGACTCATACAAATATGTTTATTTATGTTGGGCGGACAATGGATCCTTTTTCTGCAATGCGGAAAACGCTATGAAAAAATCACGAAGATTGTTTTGGAATTGCTTGGAATCTCACTTATGATAACAACTCTGGGAAAAAGTATAGGAAAAATGGATTTTACGGATTATTTGACAAAATTGCAGCAGAATGTGCAGGAGTTTTCTAACAGGGAAAATCAGAAAGATGTGATGTCCATGCATGAGTTTCAAAGAGAATGTGACGATATTTCCCAGTTATTCTCATCGACTTTAGAGAATGAAACAACAAAAGAAATTAAATTTAAAATTAACAAATCGAAAATAGGGGAAGAATATAGTGTTTATGCGGTTTCTTGGAAAGAAAATATTCTGGTTTTGCATCTTACTGCCCATGAAAATGCGGATGATGGAAAATCAGAATCGGATGAGATTTTACCGGTAGAACCTGTTGTAATCGAGATAAATGGTGTGGATTCGGATGACGGATTACAGGGAAATGAATTACAGGGAAATGAATTACAGGAAAATGAGCTGAAGGAAAATGAATCGCAGGTGAATGGAATACAGATAAACGGATTACAGGAAGAAAATCTGAGAGGGCAAATTGCTGATATTTTAGGGATGGATGAGAACTGTCTGGAGGTGATCTTGGAATGAGTATCCGGAAGAAAGCAGATATGCTCAAACAAAAAATCACAGGAATGAAAAAGGAAGATTATATTGCACTGGTGCTTCTGGGAATCCTGCTGGTAGTCATTGCGCTTCCTACCGGGGAAAAGAAGGAAACTGCTTCAGATAATAAAACTGCAAATAATAGAACTACAAAAGAAGAAACCATATCGGGCACCGGGGACGGAAGCAATATTTCAGGCTGGATATCAGGAGCAGAAAACGGGACTTCGGGGGCAGAAAATGGAACTTCAGGGGCAGGAAGCGGTAGTCTGGTTTCAGGAGAGATTCAAAGTACAGATCAGATGACATATGAAACGTTGAAATATACCGATGATATGGAACAAAAGCTGAAAAACATGCTGGAGCAGATAGAAGGAGTCGGAAAGGTAAGTGTTATGATAACCGTGTCTGAAAGTGGGAAAGATATTATAGAAAAAGATGTCAATGTTAATCAGCAGGTCAAGCTGGAAACGGACAGCCAGGGAGGAACCCGGAATGATACCCAGTCCCAGGAAGAAAATGAGACGGTTTTTACAGTAAATGACCAGGGAGAGAATGTACCGTTGATTGTACAAAAGCAAATGCCTCAGGTGACAGGCGTGCTGGTCATTGCCCAGGGAGCAGGAAAAAACAGCGTGAAAGAAAATATTATTCAGGCAGTAAAAGTATTATTTGATATCAGCGAGCATAATATTAAAGTAATCACAATGAAATCTTAAAAGGGGAGAATGGGATTGAAAAAAATGTTTAAAAAGAATCAGCTGATGATTACGGCGCTTGCACTTATGATTGCAGTTGCAGGATATTTACATTTTTCCGGAGATGTAAAGGATCAGATTACGATTTCAGATGAACAGGCTACAGCACAGGTGGATGAAACACAGATGACGGAGGCGGCCAATCTGATGGAATATGATGTGGAAGACACCTTTACCGCAGAAGAACTGGCATCCATGGATGATGGACAGCTTGGACAATTGGAAGAACAAAATGAGCAGATAGATATGAGTGACCTGGATATCATCAGTCTGGATGAAGATGCCATGCTTTGGGAAGATGAGGGATATGAAGATGAACTGGCAGAAGTGTCCAGTGAAGACGTATCTCTGGAAACTGCTCAAAGCAGCGATGTGGAAGACGGCGAAATCCCCGGAGAAGCTGTTTTCACCTCCACTTTAAATGTAAATACACTTCAGGGAGCAAAATTGTTAAAAGAACAGACCAGAGCCACCAACAAAGAGACGCTTTTGGGAATCATTAATAGTACCAACATAACACAGGAACAGAAACAGGTTGCGATTGACAGTATGATCAATATGACAACAATTGCAGAAAAGGAAATGTCCGCAGAGATATTACTGGATGCCAAAGGATTTGATAATGCGGTTGTAAGCATGACCGGAGATACCGCAGATGTGGTAGTGTCTGCCCAGGAACTGTCCGATGCACAGCGTGCACAGATTGAGGATATCGTAGTGAGAAAGACAGGGGTGCCGATTGAAAACATTGTGATCAGCACAACCGCTAATTGAAAAGAAAAGCGTGAAAGAATATGAAAAAAGAACACGGAAGTAAAGGAATGTGATACAATAGACATCAGGAAAATCAGGATAGGCCGAAGGCAGCATTTGGTTTTCGATTTTGTGTAATATAGATATGATGAATTACAGGAAAGAAAAGAGTAAGAGAGGTTACCATGAAGAGAATATTTTTATTTGTATTAGATAGTGTTGGAATCGGGGAACTGCCGGATGCAGCAGAGTATGGTGATGCAGGAACCAATACCCTTGCTGCGGCAGCAACCAGTCCATATTTTCACATGCCCAACATGAAGAAGCTGGGACTTTTTAATATTGACGGAGTTTCCTGTTATGAAAAAACGGACAGACCGGAAGCTGCCATTGCACGCATGAAGGAATCCTCCAAAGGAAAAGATACTACTATCGGTCATTGGGAAATCGCAGGAATTGTTTCTGATAAGCCACTTCCCACCTATCCCAATGGATTTCCCCAGGAACTGCTGGATGCCTATTGCGAAAAGACGGGCCGGGGAGTGCTGTGTAACAAACCCTATTCCGGAACAGAAGTGATTAAAGAATACGGGGATGAACATGTAAAAACAGGGGCGCTTATTGTGTATACTTCTGCAGATAGTGTATTTCAGGTGGCAGCCCACGAAGAGGTAGTGCCCCTGGAAGAACTCTATCAGTGCTGTCATCAGGCCCGGGAACTTCTACAGGGAGAACATGGTGTAGGAAGAGTCATTGCCAGACCATTTATCGGTACCTCCGGCAATTATACCAGAACTGCACACCGGCATGATTATTCTCTGCCACCCCAGGGAGTTACCATGCTGGATCTTTTAAAGGATGCAGGCAGGGATGTGATCGCAGTAGGCAAAATCAACGATATTTTTGCAGGAAGAGGAATTACGGAATATACGTATACGGAAAGCAATGCAGATGGAATTGACAAAACTCTTGCCATGATGGAGAAAGATTTTCATGGACTTTGCTTCACCAATCTGGTAGATTATGATATGTTGTACGGTCACAGAAGAGACATTGACGGATATGCAAAGGCACTTTCTTATTTTGACGAGAAATTGCCGGAGTTTCTTTCCGGAATGGGGGAAGATGATGTGCTGATGGTTACTGCAGATCATGGTTGTGATCCGTCCTACAAGCTGTCTACCGACCACACCAGAGAATATACCCCATTTGTAATGTATGGCAAAAAGATAAAACCGGTAAACTATGGTACACGGGATACTTTTGCAGACATTGCGGCAACGGTGCTGGATCTGCTGGGAGTAGATGGCAAAGTACATGGAACATCCCTTTTGGATGAATAAAGCAAGGAGTATTGAAAAAGTGACAGATTATTCAAAAGAAATAAACAGAAGAAGGACTTTCGCGATCATTTCGCACCCGGATGCTGGTAAAACCACATTAACTGAAAAATTTCTTCTTTATGGAGGAGCCATTAATCTGGCCGGAAGCGTAAAAGGAAAGGCTACTGCCAGACACGCGGTATCTGACTGGATGGAAATCGAAAAGGAAAGAGGTATTTCAGTTACCTCTTCTGTTTTGCAGTTCGAATATGATGGGTACTGTATAAACATTCTGGATACACCGGGACATCAGGACTTCTCAGAGGATACCTATCGAACCTTAATGGCCGCCGATTCTGCGGTCATGGTAATCGATGCTTCCAAAGGTGTAGAGGCACAGACCAGAAAGTTGTTCAAAGTATGTGCCATGAGACATATTCCTATTTTTACTTTTATCAATAAAATGGACAGAGATGCCAATGATACCTTTGATCTGCTGGATGAAGTGGAAAAGGAACTGGGCATTGCCACCTGTCCGGTAAACTGGCCGATTGGTTCCGGTAAAGGATTTAAAGGGGTGTATGACCGTGAAAAAAATGTGGTTATCACCTATTCGGATACGGAAAAAGGAACCAAAGAAGGTCATAGTGAAGAAATCAAACTGGAAGACGAAGAAACCCTTCTTTCCCATATTGGGAAGGAGGCAAAAGACAAGCTTTTTGATGAGCTGGATCTGCTGGATGGTGCCGGTGCCGAATTCGACCTGGATGAAGTAAGAAAAGGAAATTTAACTCCGGTATTTTTCGGTTCTGCATTGACCAACTTTGGGGTTGAAATTTTCCTGCAGCATTTCCTTCAGATGGCGACCCCGCCTCTTCCTCGAAAATCAGATGTGGGGATGATCATGCCTACAGAAGCAGAGTTTTCAGCCTTTGTATTTAAGATTCAGGCGAATATGAATAAGGCCCATAGAGACAGAATTGCCTTTATGAGAATCTGTTCCGGAAAATATGATGCGGCTATGGAAGTGAAACACGTGCAGGGCGGAAAAGTAATGCGACTGTCCCAGCCACAGCAGATCATGGCAGATGAAAGGAAGATTCTCACAGAGGCCTATGCCGGAGATATTATCGGTGTGTTTGATCCGGGAATTTTCTCCATCGGTGATACCTTGTGTATGCCAAAAGAGAAATTTGAATACGAAGGGATTCCTACCTTTGCACCGGAGCATTTTGCCAGAGTACGACAGATGGATACCATGAAGAGAAAACAGTTTGTAAAAGGAATCACCCAGATCGCTCAGGAAGGTGCCATACAGATTTTCCAGGAACTCAGTTCGGGGCTGGAAGAAATCATTGTAGGAGTAGTAGGTGTACTTCAGTTTGAAGTGCTGAAATACCGCCTGCAAAATGAATACAATGTAGAGATCAAGCTGGAACAGCTTCCCTATGAGCATATCAGATGGATTGAAAATAAGGATGAAATCGATATTCAGAAATTGCAGGGTACTTCGGATATGAAGAAGATACAGGATCTGAAGGGAAATCCTCTTCTCCTGTTTATCAACCAGTGGAGTATCGGCATGACCTGTGACAGAAATAAAGATCTTGTGCTGTCTGAATTCGGTAAGAATTAGTGATAGAAATTGGAGATAGCTGAATGAAAAAAGGACACAGATGGAAAGTCCTGCCCTGGGTATGCAGCCTGAGCTGTTGCTTTATGGTTTTACTGATGGTGACGGGCTGTGGAAATAGTCTTTCGTTAGAGGAAAAAATAAAACAGAGTATTTCTTCCCAGACCGATCTGCCACAGAAAGAGCAGTCGGAGAAAACTGCGGATTCTGAGGAAACAGAGCAGCTCAGTAAGATTGCTCCACTTGTGGGCTCCCAGGAAATGGAACATATTGACGGAACAGAAGTTTCAGAGCAGCAAAACAGTACAAGCCAGGAAGAAAAAGAAGCAGAACGGGAGCAGATCGGACTTGGTGAAGCGGATATTGCCAGACTGAAAGAAAATCAGGCCGGAAATTATTATTATGATCTGCTCAATGATCCGGGGAAAACCATGTATGCGGAAATGCTTCAGATTCTGCTTTGCCAGGCGAAGGATATCAAGCTGTCCGGAAAAGATCTGGATAATCTGGGCATGGTATATCAGTGCGTGATAAACGATCATCCGGAACTGTTTTATTTAAGTGGTTATACTTATGTGAGTCATAAAATAGGAGACGAACTGAAATATATTACATTTTCCGGAAGCTATCTTTATGATCTCGCACAAATCCGCCTGAGAAGCGATGCGGTAGAAGAAAAGGCACAGAAAATCCTTAGCCAGATTCCGGCAGGAACGGATCAGTATGGTATTGTAAAATATATATATGAATATGTGATCCTGAACACGGAATACAGCTTCGACTCCGCAGATAATCAAAATATCTGTTCCGTTTTCCTGGAGCAGAAATCGGTGTGCAACGGATATGCAAAAGCAGTGCAGTACCTGCTGCAAAAGGAAGGGATTCCCTGCATTTTAGTGGTAGGACAGGCAGGTGGAGGCAGCCATGCATGGAATATTGTACAGATTGACGGAGCATATTATTGTATAGATGCAACCTGGGGAGATCCGTCCTATTATAATGATTCTCAGGAGGGAGCAGTAACCCCGGATATAGATTATAGTTATCTTTGCATTACTACGGATGAGATCAGTAGAACCCATACGCCGGATCCAGCCTATCCACTTCCGGTGTGCGGCTCACGGAGTGCCAATTATTTTGTTCGGGAAGGGCTTTACTTTGATTCTGTGGACGAGGAGAGGCTTCGCACTATCTTCGGAGAAGCGGAAAAGGATCCGGGTAAGGTGGTCATTCTGAAAGCATCGGATGAGAATGTTTATCATGCTTTGTTTAAACATCTCATTACGGAAGAAAATATTTTTCAGTATTACAGGGTCTACGACGGAAATGGAAACATGACTGTGTCATATTCGGAAAATGACAATACGAATACACTTAGTTTTTGGCACTAAAATAACCTATGCAAAAAGGAATATTTTTGATATAATGATTAAAATTTTCAGCCAATGGTATAAAAATACATTTGTCTGAAAAAGTATGAGAAAAACAGGAGGATTATAATGGAGAACGAAGTAAGCAGACAGAGTCTGGATTTAAGAGAAGATGACAGCATGGGTTCTGTCAAAATCGCAGATGATGTAGTTGCTATGATTGCAGCGCTTGCAGCTACAGAAGTAGATGGAGTTTCTTCCATGAATGGAAATCTGACTCACGAGATCATGAATAAGATCGGATATAAAAATCTGACCAGAGGTGTTAAGGTAGAAGTTTTCAATAAAAAAGTAAGAGTGGATCTATCCATCATCATTGAATATGGATACAATATTCCGGGC
>JBJENT010000155.1:0-11827 GCA_051880335.1 Lachnospiraceae bacterium | reverse complement strand
TATCAAGCTTTGGAACTTCCATGATATTTTTATATCCGAACTTCTTGATCATAGCATCTACGATCTCGTCTTTATACAAATCTTTAAGTCTACTCACCAGTCTAGACCTCCTTCCTTATTATTTATCAATAACTTCGCCTGTTGCTTTTGCGTAACGAACCTTCTTATCGCCTTCCATTTTGAAACCTACTCTGGTAGCTTTTCCGTTCTGAAGATACATAACGTTTGAAATATCGATAGGAGCTTCTTTCTGGATAATTCCGCCGTTCTGGTTTGCAGCTGATGGCTTAGCATGCTTTGTTACCATGTTAACACCTTCAACAACAACTTTAGAATTCTTAGAATCTACAGATAAAACTTTGCCTTCTTTTTCTTTATCTTTACCAGCGATTACTTTAACAGTATCGCCTTTTTTGATCTTTAATGTTGACATTCAAGCACCTCCTTATAATACTTCTGGAGCTAATGAAACAATCTTCATAAACTGTTTATCACGAAGCTCTCTTGCTACTGGTCCAAAAATACGTGTTCCTCTTGGAGTCTTATCATCTTTAATGATAACAGCAGCATTTTCATCAAATTTAATATAAGAACCGTCCTTACGACGAGCGCCCTTTACAGAACGTACAACTACAGCTTTTACTACATCGCCTTTTTTTACAACGCCGCCTGGTGTTGCATCTTTAACGGTAGCAACGATAATATCACCGATACTTGCATATCTTCTTGTAGATCCACCCATAACTCTGATGCAAAGTAATTCCTTAGCACCAGTATTATCAGCGACTTTAAGTCTGCTTTCCTGTTGTATCATGCTAAATCTCCTTCCAAAATTACGTAATACGTAACTTTTAAAATCTATTTTACTCTTTCAACGATTTCAACAAGTCTCCATCTCTTATCCTTAGATAATGGTCTTGTTTCCATAACTTTTACTACATCACCAATGTTGCATTCGTTATTTTCATCATGTGCTTTTAATTTGTAAGTTCTCTTAACGATTTTCTTGTAAAGAGGATGCTTTACATGATCTTCAACAGCAACTACGATAGTTTTCTGCATTTTATTGCTAACAACTTTGCCTGTACGTGTTTTTCTTAAATTTCTTTCCACGATCATTTTCCTCCTACTCTACATTTTTAAGATTTGCAGCCATAACAGTCTGAATTCTAGCAATGTTTCTTCTAACTTCTTTGATTCTTGCTGTATTGTCTAACTGATTTGTTGCGTTCTGGAATCTCAAATTGAAAAGTTCTTTTTTAGCAGCCACTAATTCTTCCGCTAATTCTGCAGAAGTTTTTGCTCTTAAATCTTCTACATACTTATTAGTTTTCATTTGATACACCGCCTTCCAAGTCTGCTTTAGAAACAATCTTACATTTACATGGAAGCTTATGTGTTGCAAGGCGCAAAGCTTCTCTCGCTACTTCTTCAGGTACTCCTGCGATTTCGAAAAGAACGCGTCCTGGCTTAACAACTGCTACCCAGTATTCCAGGGTACCTTTACCGGAACCCATACGTGTTTCTGCTGGTTTTGCTGTTACTGGTTTGTCAGGGAAAATCTTAATCCAAACTTTACCACCACGTTTTACATAACGTGTGATAGCAATACGTGCTGCTTCAATCTGGTTTGATTTAATCCAACATGGTTCTGTTGCAATGATACCGTATTCACCATAAGTGATTGTGGTACCTCTGCTTGGTTTACCTGCCATAGAACCACGGAACTGTTTACGACGTTTAACTCTCTTTGGCATTAACATAATTATTTCTCGCTCCCTTCCTGATTTCCTTTAGTAGGAAGTACTTCGCCTTTATAGATCCATACTTTAACACCAACTTTACCGTATGTGGTATCTGCTTCTGCAAAACCATATTCGATATCAGCTCTCAGTGTCTGAAGTGGAATAGTACCTTCGCTGTAGAACTCTGTACGAGCCATATCAGCACCGCCCAGACGGCCGGATACTGCAGCTTTGATACCAAGTGCGCCTGCCTTCATTGTTCTACCCATACAAGATTTCATTGCTCTTCTGAAAGAAACACGGTTCTCCAGCTGAAGTGCAATGTTCTCAGCTACTAACTGAGCATCCTTGTCTGGTCTCTTAATTTCTTTGATATCAACTAATACTTTCTTATCTGTGATCTTGGAAAGTTCTTTCTTTGTTACTTCGATTTCTGCACCGCCTTTGCCGATAACAACACCAGGTTTAGCTGTGTAGATGATAACTTTTACTCTGTCAGATGCTCTTTCGATTTCGATCTTGGAAATGCCAGCAGCATATAATTTCTTTTTCAGGAATTTTCTGATCTCGTAATCTTCTACTAAGAAATCAGCGAATTCACCATCAGCATACCATTTGGAATCCCAATCTTTGATAACGCCGACTCTTAAGCCATGAGGATTAACTTTCTGTCCCATGATTTTTCCTCCTATCTCTCATTAAGCACAATTTTGATATTGCTGATTCTGTGTTCGATTCTGTAAGCTCTACCCTGTGCTCTTGGTCTAACACGTTTCATGATTGCACCGTTATTTGCATAACATTCCTCAATATAAAGGTTGGCAGCATTCATACCGTTGTTGTTTTCAGCATTTGCGATAGCTGACTCTAATAATTTTTTAATAATACTGGATGCATATCTTGGATTGTATTCCAGAATAGCTAAGGCTGTTGTTACATCTTTGCCTCTGATGGCATCTAAAACGAAACATGCTTTCTGTACAGGAACTCTAGCGTAGGATAACTTAGCTGAAGGTCTTGTATCTTTCTGCGCATTTCTCTCTCTTTTGATTTGGGATCTATGTCCTTTAGCCATAGAATGAACCTCCTTCCAACGTTTGTGCTTTTTCAGGCAAAGCGCTGCATAAATTGTCGGAAAAGATGTCCGGAATAGTTTACCCCAGCCACATTTCCTTCAATTTTGCGCTTCCACTGCCTTTCGGCACCTTTTATTTAACTTTCGATTTTTTATCTTCCTTAACGTGTCCTCTATATGTTCTGGTTGCAACGAACTCACCGAGTTTATGTCCAACCATATCTTCTGTTACATATACAGGAACATGTTTTCTACCGTCATGAACTGCAATTGTATGGCCCACAAAAGATGGGAAAATTGTAGAACGACGGGACCAGGTTTTGATAACCTGTTTCTGTCCGGATGCATTTAAAGCGTCTACTTTTTTCAGTAAGCTTGCATCTGCAAATGGTCCTTTTTTCAGTGATCTAGCCATTGTATTTCCTCCTCAATTATTTGATAGCTCTACCGTCTCTTCTTCTTACAATCAGTTTGTTAGAAGCTTTTTTCTTTTTACGGGTCTTTAAGCCAAGTGCAGGTTTGCCCCAAGGTGTAGATGGGCCTGGACGTCCGATAGGTGCTCTACCTTCACCACCACCGTGTGGATGGTCATTCGGGTTCATAACGGAACCACGAACAGTAGGTCTGATACCCATGTGACGTTTACGTCCTGCTTTACCAATATTGATAAGGTTATGGTCTGTATTACCAACAACACCAACAGTTGCTCTACAAATGATAGGAACCATTCTCATTTCGCCGGATGGAAGTCTGAGAGTTGCATATTTGCCTTCCTTAGCCATCAGCTGTGCGCTATTACCTGCGGAACGAACTAACTGACCACCTTTTCCCGGATACAGTTCAATATTGTGAATCTGTGTACCTACAGGAATGTTTTCCAGTGGTAAGCAGTTGCCGATTCTTACTTCTGCTTCCGGACCGTTCATGACTTTCATGCCATCTTTTAATCCGTCCGGAGCAATGATGTAAGCTTTTTCACCGTCTGCATAGCAGATCAGTGCGATGTTTGCTGTTCTGTTTGGATCGTATTCGATACCGATTACTGTTGCCGGAACACCATCTTTATATCTCTTAAAGTCGATGATTCTGTATTTCTGTCTGTTTCCACCACCATGGTGTCTTACAGTGATTTTACCCTGATTGTTACGTCCTGCTGTTTTTTTCTTGGATGCCAGCAGAGATTTTTCAGGAGTCTTTTTTGTGATTTCAGAGAAATCAGAACCAGTCATGTTTCTTCTGGAAGGTGTATATGGGTTGTATGTTTTAATTCCCATGATTGTTTCTCCTTTACTTAAATACTACTTTGGACATTAACTATATATTGCTATATTTTGCAGCCCTGCGGACTTTTGATTTTACAGTCCTGTGAAAATTTCAATATCTTTGCTGTCTGCTGTTAACTGAACGATAGCCTTTTTGGTTTTAGCTGTTCTACCAACTGTCATACCACGTCTTTTCTTTTTGCCATCTAAGTTCATTGTGTTAACGGATGCAACCTTAGCACCCTCGAACATTCTTTCTACAGCATCTTTTACCTGAGTTTTTGTTGCATCAGGATGAACCAGGAATGTGTATTTTTTGTCGCCCATGCCAGCCATACTTTTTTCTGTAACAACCGGTTTCAGGATAACGTCATAATATTTAATATCTGCCATTATGCATACACCTCCTCAATTTTTGCTACTGCATCCTTTGTCAGGATGAGTGTGCCTGCTTTCAGAACGTCATAAACGTTGATTGTGTTTGGCAGAGCTGTCTGTACAAAAGGAAGGTTGTTTGCAGATTTGATCACTACATCATCCTTTTCTCCTAAAACAACTAATGCCTTTTCTTCTACTTTCAGGTTAGTTAAAACTGCCTGGAATTTCTTTGTCTTGATTTCATCAAATTTCAGTTCATCAAGAACGATAAGTTTGCTGGAAGCAACTTTATCAGAAAGAACAGATTTCAGTGCTGCTCTCTTTTCTTTCTTGTTCATTTTGAAAGAATAATCTCTCGGAACCGGAGCGAATACAACGCCACCGCCAGTCCACTGTGGAGCTCTTGTGGAACCCTGTCTTGCATGACCGGTACCTTTCTGTCTCCAAGGTTTTCTTCCGCCACCGGAAACTTCAGAACGTGTTTTTGCTTTCTGTGTTCCCTGACGATTATTAGCAAGCTGCTGTAATACTGCCATGTGAACTAAATGTTCGTTAACTTCTACACCGAAAACTGCATCGGAAAGTTCAACAGTACCAACTTCTTTGCCTTCCATATTATAAACAGTTACGTTTGCCATCTAATTGTCCTCCTTTCGTCCTAAATTAAAACTCTGCTCTGGTAGTTTCTTTGATGGTAACCAGTGCTTTCTTAGGACCTGGAACTGCGCCCTTTACAAGCAGTAAATTCTTTTCAGCATCTACTCTTACAACTTCCAGGTTCTGAACTGTAACTTTTACACAGCCCATATGTCCAGGCATGCCTTTTCCTTTAAATACTCTGGAAGGAGAAGAACAAGCACCGTTGGAACCCTGATGACGATGGAATTTGGAACCATGTTTCATAGGTCCTCTGTGCTGACCAAGTCTCTTGATCGCGCCCTGGAATCCTTTACCCTTTGATGTTGCAGTAGCATCTACTCTTTCACCTGCTTCAAAGATATCAGCTTTGATTTCATTTCCTAATGCATATTCTTCTGCATTGTCAAATCTGAATTCTCTAACGAATCTCTTTGCAGATACGCCAGCCTTGTCAAAGTGGCCTTTTTCTGCTTTGTTAACGCCATGACGATGAGCAACTGTTTTCTTTCCTGCTTTGTCTTTGTTAACAACTTTTTCTGCTTTGTCTACAAAACCAACCTGTACTGCTTTGTAACCATCGTTCTCAACTGTTTTGATCTGTGTTACAACGCATGGGCCAGCCTGAAGAACTGTAACCGGTACTAATGTACCGTCTTCGTTGAAGATTTGAGTCATTCCGACTTTTGTAGCTAAGATCGCTTTCTTCATGTTTTACCTCCTTTTGATCTACAGCGGGGCGCCGAAGCGTCCATTCTAGGTTTCTACAGCGGGGCACTTACGTGTCCATTCTAGTAGAAGGTACCTTATTTGTTTTTCATTTTGATATCAATGTACACACCTGCCGGCATTTCCAATCTCTGCAGTGCATCGATTGTCTTTGGTGTAGGTGCAATGATATCGATCAGTCTCTTGTGAGTTCTCTGTTCGAACTGCTCTCTGGAATCTTTGTATTTGTGAACTGCTCTAAGAATAGTAACAACTTCCTTTTTTGTTGGAAGCGGTACTGGTCCACTTACCTGAGATCCGTTTTTCTTGACTGTTTCGATGATTTTTTTGGCAGATGCATCAACTAACTGATGATCATAAGCTTTTAATGTGATTCTCATTACTTGACTTGCCATAAAAAAAGTCGCCTCCTTTTCGCACTTTAAATTGATTAAGTACGACAAGCGGTGACTGTACACTCTTCCGTGTGTGTCCAAAACCTTTTCACGACGAATCGTGAAGTATCCTTACTCACACGTTTCTGCCATCTAAGTAGCAGTTATTCAACGTTTGTACAGTGACTTGTCGTCAGTTTCTTTGGGTTTTTCACCCCTTGACATTCGCTCCACGGAAAACCTACAGACGATTTCTCGCATGCAGCAACCTCACGCTTCACAGCTATCATGCCACAGCACAATCTACTATACACGAAGAATTCTTTTTGTGCAAGTACTTTTTTACAAAATTTTGCTATTAATTTTGGTACATTTTTATGAGCATAAAAGATTCATTTCATTTCGAATCCTATTCTCTCTGTAAATATTCCATCTTTTTTCTTGAATAGTCAACATAATCTTGTTACCATATTACAGGAAATATCTCATCTGCTTTTTATTTGCAGTATGCTGTTTATTATTTTCAATGGATATCTATATATAATAGAAAGGATTCCTTATGTGGATTGCTGAGAATTGGAAAGATTATCAAGTATTAGACACCTCTAATGGTGAGAAATTAGAAAGATGGGGAGATTATCTTTTGGTAAGACCAGACCCCCAGGTTATCTGGAACACAGAACGCATTAACCCCGGCTGGAAGAAAATGAACGGTCATTATCACAGAAGTTCTAAAGGTGGTGGAGAATGGGAATTTTTCAACCTGCCTCAGGAATGGAGCATTCATTATGGCGAACTGACTTTCAACCTAAAGCCATTTAGTTTCAAACACACAGGACTTTTTCCCGAACAGGCTGCTAACTGGGATTGGTTTTCCAGGTTAATCCGTGAAGCAGGCCGGCCTGTCAAAGTATTAAATCTCTTTGCTTATACCGGTGGTGCTACTGTTTCTGCTGCAAAAGCCGGTGCCAGTGTCACTCACGTGGATGCTTCCAAGGGTATGGTTACCTGGGCAAAGGAAAATGCTGTTGCATCAGGACTTGGTGATGCACCGATCCGCTGGCTGGTGGATGACTGCGTGAAATTTGTAGAACGGGAAATCCGACGTGGTAATAAATACGATGCTATCATCATGGATCCTCCTTCCTATGGGCGCGGCCCCAAAGGTGAAATCTGGAAAATCGAAGAAAGTATTTATCCTTTCCTGGAACTGACCAGCCAGATTCTGGCAGATAATCCGCTCTTCGTATTATTAAACTCTTATACCACCGGTCTTCAGCCGGCGGTGCTGTCTTATATGATGAATACCGTTTTTGTCAAAAAATTCGGAGGACAGGTGGAAGCAGATGAAATCGGGCTTCCGGTGAAGGACACCGGACTGGTACTCCCTTGCGGAGCTTCCGGTCGGTATACCAAAGCATGATAGATCAAACGAAGGAACGTCCGTAGGAGCAATTTGATTCCTACGGACGTTTTTGAGTTATAAGACAAAACATGCTTTTTGTTTTTCCACTTTATTCTTCATAGGGATTCACATGTACCATGCAATGCTTTACCGTTGGGAATTCTCTTTCGATGGCTTCATGCACATCTTCAGCGATTTCATGCCCCTGGGAAAGGGTTAAATTTCCATCTGCAGAAAATTCCACATCTACATAAATCTTGTCTCCAAACAAACGGGTTTTTAACTCATCTACTCGAAGTACACCCTCTTGAGCAGCAATCACTTCTTTCATCTTTTCTTCTACTTCTGCCGGGCAGGCTTTATCCACCATTTTATCCATAGCATCTTTGAAAATATCAAAGGCAGCTTTCAAAATAAAAATGCAAATGATTACACTGGCTACACTATCCAGTACCGGGTAACCCATTCTTGCTCCAAAGATACCTACAAAAGCACCAACAGATGATAATGCATCCGACCTGTGATGCCATGCATCTGCCATAAGGGCTCCGGAATTTATCTTCTTTGCAGCGGCTCTTGTATACCAGAACATCCACTCCTTTACAACAATAGATACCACTGCTGCCACAAGCGCTAACATTCCCGGAATAGCCAGTTCTTTTGTGGAGCCGGATAAGATATTATCTATCCCAACCTTTCCAATTTCAATACCGGTTGCTGCCAGGATCACAGCCAAGATACAGGATGCCACACATTCCATTCGTTCATGTCCATACTGATGTCCTTCATCCGAACTTTTTCCGGAAATAGTGACACCAATAATTACTATGATCGTGCTGAATACATCGGATGCCGAATGAACTGCATCGGAAATCATAGCACCGGATTTTGCCCATATACCGGCAAACAGCTTTAGTGCTGATAAAATAACGTTAATAATAATGCTGACTATAGATACTCTGTATGCTATTTTGCTGTACTGTTCCATAAGATTACTCCTTCCCAAAAACACATTCCTATAAAAACATATCTATAAGAAACACATTCCTGTAAAAACCACATTCTAGTAAAAACGCATTTCTTTAAAGAAAAAAACACCTGTGAAACAATAGGTAACTACTGTCCCACAGATGTTAATATCTGCTGCCTTTTGGCCCGGTTCGTGAAGACTTTACTTCACCACCTGCTCAGTTTGTACTGTAGCTATATGCAGTGCAATGAGTTATTTATGTATCTTATGACATACAGCAAAAACTGTCAACATGCTTTCTATCCTAATATTGGTTCGATTTTCCTAAACTTGCGCAGTGCTCTCTAAATCAACATAGCATATGCTAATTCCTAATAGATAACGCTAACCTACTCAAACAGCGGTAAGACCGATGGCACATCTTTTACACCGAGATAATCACTGAGTGTATCCACTACAAACTGGTGATCTTTTTGCTGAGGCAGATTGGATGCCAGCAGTACCCCCACCATTTCTCCTGTTTTCAATTTGATAGGGAATCCACCACCGATAAACACATATTCCCGGGGATCCAGTCCATTGGATTCTACGGTCTCGCCGGTAATGTTTGCATCAACCCATGCTCCAAAAGAACTCTGTTCTCTTAAAATAACGGTCTGGCATTTACGTCCCAGCCACTTATCATTGAGCAGATTGGTTCCGGCTGTTTCATGCTGGAAAAGAATGGTTCCGTTACATTTTCGGATAGAAACCGCTAATTCGATTCCATTATTATAGATTCTTTCCACCATAAATTTCCCCAGTTCCCAGGCATCTTTATTGGTAAAACTGTCAAATCGGAGCATTTCTTCCTGTTTGGAAACTATTTCTTTTAACGTTTCAAATTCTTTGATTTCCATGTCTTTATCCTCTCGTATTGTATTCCTTTACAGCATCAGTCTGTAAATTGCTTCCACGTCTTTCTGGTTCAGTTTCACAAAACCTCCCAAGGTCCCGTCGCCACCATTTCCATAGCATGCAGTATGTGCCAGCTTTTCAATATCCTCTTCCTTTGCTCCCAGTTCTTCAAAATTCTTCGGCATGCCAATGGAGATCAGGAAACTGCGAAGTGCTTCGATACCGGCTCTTGCAGTCTTTTCAGGATGTTCAAAATCCATCTGGCAGCCCCAAACTCTGACAGCAATCTTTGCAAAACGCATCACATCATGGTTCATGTTATAGGTAAAGACTGCAGGCATCACTACTGCAAGACCTGCCCCATGGGCACAATCATATAAAGCAGACAATTCATGCTCTACATCATGACTGGTCCAGTCCTGGGTACGTCCTACACCACAGGAATTATTATGAGCCATCATTCCTGCCCACATGATGTTGGCACGTGCTTCATAATTATCCGGATCTTCGATGACACGTGGTCCTTCGTGAATCATGGTCAAAATCAGAGCTTCGATCATACGGTCGGTTACTTCGACTTCTTTTGTATTGGTCAGATATCTTTCATACAAATGAGCAATAATATCAGAGATGCCGCATGCAGTCTGGTAAGCCGGCAGGGTTTGTGTCAGTGCCGGATTCAAAATGGAAAATCTCGGCCGGTAAGCTTCTCCGGAAGCCCCACGTTTGATCATGCCATCTTCTTTGGTAATCACAGAGTCCGGTGAGCCTTCGCTTCCTGCTGCTGCAATGGTCAGAATGGTACCGATCGGCAATGCCTTATCTACCGGCTTTCCTTCATAATAGTCCCAGAAATCTCCCTCATATACAGCCCCTGCAGCAATGGCTTTTGCAGAGTCAATGGTGCTTCCACCGCCTACTGCTAAAACAAAATCAATCTGCTCTTTTCGGCAAAGCTCAATTCCTTCATATACTAATCCGCTTCTTGGATTTGGTTTTACACCGCCCAGTTCGATATAAGAAATCTGTTCTTCCTCCAGAGATTTCTTTACCCTGTCCAGAAGACCGGAACGGATTACAGAGCCTCCGCCATAATGAATCAGGACTTTGCTTCCGCCAAATCGTTTTACGTATTTTCCGGTTTCCTTCTCTGTATCTTTCCCAAATGCGAAATAAGTAGGTGCATAAAATGTAAAATTGTCCATAATGCTTTTCTCCTTTTCTTTATCGTTGTCGTCGCCATAACAGAGACGAGATTAGCCTTGCAGATCTCGCTCTGATTAGCGGTCTTCCTCACAAAAAGAGCAGGGAAATCAACATATTCTGTTGTCTTTACCCTGCGCTTATTGCTTGGCTTTATATAAAATATCCTTCTCTACTACTAATGTACCATTTTTTCCTGTTTCTGGCAAGCAGATAACGTTCTTTTTTCACTTCCGGAACACTCCTTTTTGTCGTCTGCATCAAGCTTCCTTTTCGTCTTCCGTCTGTTCCGGTATCTCCTCTTTTTCTCTGCTTCCCAGGATGGCAAACACAATCGTAATCAGAGTAACCAGACCCATCACGCCGATGACAATGAACAGTGCGTAATACTGTTTATCTGTGTGAATTGCCACATTTCCGCCTGCCTGCATCACAGTAGCTCCGGAATAGGCAATGGCGTATGTAGAAAACTTATCAGTCCGGAAGGTAATGGTACTCGGATTGGTGTCTTCATCTTCCAACACACTCATCAAAATACTTCCATCCGGATTTACATGTCGTCTGATGATAAAATATTCTCTTTCATTAGCGGTATCCCGGAATTCTTCCGGAATATCCAGCACTACCACCATACCGCTGGAAAGCTGTGTTACTGCTTTTTTATCATTTTCTATGGTTTTGTACAAAGTTGGACAGGAACAGAATCTTTTTCATACTCATTTCTCAGCAGATGCTCCGGGCTTCTTCCCGGGCAGACAGGGCAGCACACGCTCGGAAAGAGCCATCACCGGCAGCAGCCAGATAAACAGATCGGCCACAAAGCCCTGGCTGTTGATGGAGAAGGCCAGCAGGAACAGAATCATCAGACTGGTGATAACGCCGCTGTTCTTCTTCCACACCAGCGCGAACCAGCAGGCCACATGAAACGCTCCGCCGGCAATGCCCCAGATGGCAAACAGAATGGTGGAGGAGGACAGATTGTCCTCAATCAGTCCGGGATTATGCATGGTCTGCTGGACGGTAGTTCCAAACAGGGGGTTCCGGGCAGACAGCTTCAGGTTTTCCACAATGGAGTCAAACCGGGCAAAGCCGGAACCCACGGTGGTGACATTTGTCAGCTTCTCCACAATGTTCCATACCTGATCCCACAGGA
>JBJENT010000154.1:0-11879 GCA_051880335.1 Lachnospiraceae bacterium | reverse complement strand
ATACCTGAAATTGAACCTGTACCACCTACGAAAGATACACCACCGATTACACATGCTGCGATAGCATCACACTCTGCGTTTAATCCTGTAGTAGCTGCAACAGAACCACTACGTACACCTTCTACGAAACCTGAATATCCATACATAAGACCTGCAAGTGTGTGTACCAATATTGTTGTCCAGAATACATTTACACCAGATACTTTTGCTGCTTCTGCATTTGATCCAACTGCAAACATATTTTTACCAAATGCTGTCTTGTTCCAAATGAACCACATTACTGCAACAAGGACAACTGCATATAATACATATCTTGGAACTGCTACGTTTCCTAAACGGAATAATTCTCCACCTACAAAGTCTTTGTAAGGTTTACTTAAACCTGAGAAAGGCTGTCCATTATTCCCGTTTAAGCCGAAGAACCAAAGAATTACACCATATGTAATGAGCTGTGTAGATAAAGTAACGATAAATGGATGTAAACTAAACTTAGCTACAAAATAACCGTTTACTAACCCAACAAGTGCACCAACTAAAACTACAGCTAATAATACTGCAAAAATCCAGCCTGTTGTAACTTCTGGAAGACTCTGGAACATTTTATTTTCAAAGTCTGCTGCCTGAAGCATAACAGCTGCCATTGCTGCAGTTAACCCTGAAACTCGACCTGCCGAAAGGTCAGTACCAGTTAATACAATACATCCAGCAATACCAAGTGCCATTGGTAAGTATGCTGCTACCTGTGTAATGAGGTTCGCAAAAGAACCAAGTGTTAAAAAGTTTGGTCTAACACTAGCTGTATAAATAACAAAGAGAGCCATAAGGATGTATAAGGCATTATTCAGAATTCCATCAGTCCAAAAACGTCTTTTATCCTTTGCATCTAACTGTACATAATCAGCTTTGACCTGTTTTATTTTCTTTAAAGGATTTGCCATGAATCTCTTCCTCCCTATACGTATTTTGTTGCCAGGGTCATGATTTCTTCCTGAGAAGTATTTCTAGCATCTACTTCTCCGGCCACTCTACCACCAGACATAACAATGATTCGGTCACAAACACCTAATAACTCTGGCATCTCAGAGGAAACCATGAGTACAGTTTTTTCCTTGTGTGCCAAATCTAAAATCAGCTGATAGATTTCATATTTTGCACCTACGTCGATACCACGAGTTGGTTCATCCAAAAGAAGAACCTCTGGATCTGTTAACAGCCAACGTCCAATAATAACCTTCTGCTGATTTCCACCTGAAAGACTTCGAATCTTAGTCTCCTGAGATGGTGTCTTAGTACGCATTGCATCAATATAATATTGCGTATCTTCACGCTGAGATTTTTCACTTAAATAAATACCAAAACGCTTATGTCTCTTCAAGCTGGAGATAACAGTATTTTCTTTAATACTAAGTCCTCCGAAAATACCTGTTGCTCTACGTTCTTCTGTCAACAATGCAAATCCATTTTTAATAGATTCACCTGCGTTACGGTTCAGACATTTTTTGCCATCTAAAGTAATCGTTCCACTCTTACGTTCACGAAGACCAAAAATGCTCTCTAATGTTTCAGTTCTTCCCGAACTATCTAATCCGGCAATACCTAATACTTCTCCTTTATGAGCTTCAAAAGATACATCTTTTAAGTGGTTATACTGACCAGTTAAGTTTTCAACTTTCAAAGTCACTTCCTTGACTACATTCGTCTTTTCTGGGAACTGATTAGTAAGTTCACGGCCTACCATCAGTCGAATAATATCATTCATTTCTAATTCTGCTGCAGGTTTTGTTGCAACCCACTGCCCATCTCGCATAACCGTAATTTCATCTGAAATACGTTTGATTTCCGCCATTTTATGCGAAATGTAAATAATACCAACACCTCTGTCACGAAGCATATTAATAATATCAAAAAGATGTTCTACTTCTTCTTCTGTTAAAGAAGATGTTGGTTCATCAAATACAATAATCTTAGAATTATAAGAAACTGCTTTTGCGATTTCTACCATCTGTCTCTGGGAAACTGGCATATCTCCCATAATGCGATATAAATCAACATTAATGCCTAACTCTTTAAATATGGCCTCTGTATCAACACGCATCTTATGTTCATTAACCATAAGCCCTGCAACCTTTGGATATCTTCCTAACCAAATATTATCCACAACGTTACGTTTCAGCGCCTGGTTTAATTCCTGGTGAACCATTGCCACACCATTATCAAGGGCTTCTTTACTGCTCTTGAAATCAATTTCTTTTCCATCCAAATAGATGTGTCCGGCATCTTTGTTATAAATACCAAACAAACATTTCATCAGTGTAGATTTACCAGCACCATTTTCCCCCATCAATGCATGAACAGTTCCTGCTTTTACTTCCAAATTTACATTATCCAGAGCCTTTACACCTGGGAATCTTTTGGAAATTCCTTCCATTCTTAGAAGAACATCATGTGCCATATCGTGTTCCTCCCATTCTTAATTTATTCTTTTATCTTTTTTAACAAGAAAAAAAGCAGCTGCTGCTAACACAGCAGCTGCCCATAATTAAGTTCAGCTTATTTACTATTTTGTATATGGAGCATAAGCTACGAAAAGTTTGCTTGCGCAGTCAGATGCAACGCTGAAACGTTCATCTGTTAATCCTGCTAATGCATCTACTGGAGCTGATCCTGCTGCAAGAGCCTGTACTGTCTGGCAAATAGCTGCTGCCATACCTTCAGCGTCCTGTTTAACTGTACCGATCATAGCACCGTCACCGATTAATGCAACTGCATTTTCTGTAGCGTCTACACCGAATACTGGAACAACATGTCCGCCTTCTTTGTTGTAGCCTTTATCCTGAAGAGATGCAACTACACCTTCAGCCATACCGTCATTGTTACAGATAACAAGTTCGATCATGTTTCCGCTTGCTTCGTTATATGTTACAAAGTTTGTATCCATATATTCTTTAGCAGCCTTAGCTGACCAAGCACCATCCTGGTCTACCTGGTAGCAGTCTTTATTGTTAGCATCAAAGTAAGCAAGTGCTGGTTTTCCAGCTTCTTCAAGAGCTGCGTTAGCATCTTCTACACCATACTGTGTACGGAATTCAGCTTCTACGTTACCTTCCTGACCTTTCATCATAGCGTAAGAGATTACTCCATCACCATTGATGTCAACTGTGTCATAGTTAGCAACTAAGTATTCACCAATCATTTTACCCTGCATATGTCCAGCTTCTGGAGCATCTGTTCCGATGAAGCAAGCTGATGCATTGTCGCTAAGAACTGTAACATCGCTTCCGTCTGTACCGATTGCACGGTTGAAGAAGATAACTGGGATGTCACCAGCTATATCGATAATATCCTGTGCTGTATCAGGAGCACCTGATGTAACGATATTAACAACTAAGAGGTTTGTTCCACCAGCGATAGCTGTTTTGATCTGGTCGATCTGTTTTGCCTGGTCATTACCTGCGAACTGGTTATCATATGCGATTCCAGCTGCTTCTAATTCTGCATTTAATGCTGTACGAACTGTTCCTAAATAAACGTCTGATTCTTCGTACCAGAATACTGTAGCTTTTACATCTGAGCTTTCGCTTCCAGCTTCTTCACTGCTTCCGCCACAACCAACAAGCATTGTTGCTGCCATTGCTAATACTAACAATACAGCCATAAGTTTCTTTTTCATTTTTGTGTCCTCCTTAAAAAATAAAATTACTTTATCGCAATGCTCCTTTTATTCTACCATTTAATCCAACTTAATCCTATTGGTAATTTAGTACAAATTTCCAATATCCAAACTGTACATTTTATCCTGAGAGTTTCCATTAATTTTGGCCTACTTTTTATTACAACATCAATCTATAAATATTTGTACAATCTTCTTCATCTAGTTTTACAAATCCACAAATATATCCTGGTCGTCCATCTCCATTACAAAGTACGTCCACAAGTTTTGGAATATCTTCTTCTCTTGCCCCTAATTCCTCAAAATTCTTTGGCATTCCAATTGAAATCAAAAATCTCTGTAATGCTTCAATACCAGCTTTGGCTGTTACTTCTGGATGTTCAAAATCCATCTGGCATCCCCATACTCGAACAGCTATCTGTGCAAAACGCATCACATTATGACTCATTACATATGTAAATACTGCAGGCATTGTAACAGCAAGCCCTGCTCCATGTGCACAATCATATAACGCAGACAATTCATGTTCAATGTTATGACTTGACCAGTCCTGAGAACGCCCGACACCACATGAGTTATTATGCCCTATCATTCCAGCCCACATAATATTTGCACGCGCATCATAATTATCTGGATTTGCGATTACTCTTGGACCTTCATGAATCATTGTTAAAAGAAGAGCTTCTAACATACGATCAGTAACTTCTACTTCTTCTGTATTTGTAAGATATCTTTCATAAAGATGCGCCATGATATCCGTAATACCGCAAGCTGTCTGATATGGTGGAAGTGTCTGTGTAAGTGCTGGATTCATAATTGTAAATTTAGGTCGGTATGCTTCTCCACTTGCCCCACGCTTAAACATTCCTTCTTCTTTTGTAATTACTGAATCGGGTGATCCCTCACTTCCTGCTGCTGCAATTGTTAGAACTGTACCAATTGGAAGGGCTTTTTCAACAGATTTTCCCTCATAATAATCCCAGAAATCACCTTCATAAACAGCTCCTGCTGCAATTGCTTTTGCCGAATCAATCGTGCTCCCTCCACCTACAGCAAGAACAAAATCAACCTTTTCTTTTCTACAGAGTTCGATTCCTTCATAAACCAGTCCACTTCTTGGATTAGGCATTACCCCTCCTAATTCAACATACTCAATACTCTCTGCTTCTAAAGATTTCTTCACTCTGTCCATAAGTCCTGATCTGATTACAGAACCACCGCCAAAGTGAATCAAAACCTTTGTACCGCCAAAACGTTTTACATATTTACCTGTTTCATTTTCCGTATCTTTACCAAATGCAAAATAAGTTGGTGCATAAAAAGTAAAATTATTCATAATAGTTTTCCTTTCAAATTTGTTAATAGCATATTTCTTCTACCTTTATTATATAAATAAAATAGCTTTCCACAACTCTTTCAAAAATTATTTTTTTGTAGAAAAAGGAGATGACAAATGGTCATCCCCTTTTTTCAAAGTATTACGCATTTTTATATCCTTGTGGATGATTCTGATGCCAAGCCCACGCTGAACCAATAATCTCTTCTAATCCATCATGCTTAGGTTTCCATCCCAAAATTTCTTTTGCTTTATCGCTAGATGCGATTAACACAGCCGGATCCCCTGCTCTTCTATCACTTTCTACAACTTTGATTGTTTGACCAGTCACCTTTTCAGCCATTTCAATCACTTCTTTTACTGTAAATCCTATTCCATTTCCAAGATTGAAAATATTGCTTTCATTTCCAGCCATTAAATATTTTACCGCCAAAATATGTGCATGTGCTAAATCCGTAACATGGATATAGTCTCTCACACATGTACCATCCTTTGTTGGATAATCTGTGCCGAATACAGAAATCGCTTCTCTCTGTCCATTTGGAACCTGTAAAATCAACGGAATCAAATGTGTTTCCGGATTATGTGCTTCTCCAATTTTCCCGCTCACGTGCGCCCCACATGCATTAAAATAACGGAGTGATACAAATCTTAATCCATGTGCTTTTTCTACCCATTTAAACATTTTTTCCATGGATAATTTTGTTTCTCCATAACAGTTTGTTGGCTCTGTTTTATCTGTTTCACAAATGGGTACTCTTTCTGGTTCCCCATATGTAGCAGCTGTTGAAGAAAATACAATTTTATCTATGCCATGTGCTACAAGTGCATCTAACAACGTTTTTGTTCCACATAAATTATTATCATAGTATTTAAGAGGGTTTACCATGCTTTCTCCTACTTGTGAATTGGCAGCAAAATGAATTACTGCATCAATATCTTTTTCTTTTGATAAAACATCATCAAGAAATGCACGTTCTCTTAAATCTCCTTTATAAAATGTTGCTTCTGGATGAACAGCTTCTGCAAATCCTGTTTCAAGATTGTCTATGATGACTGTCTCTATCCCATTTTCAATCAGCTCATAGACTGTATGAGATCCAATATAACCGGCTCCACCTAAAACTAATACCTTCATTTTTTCCTCCTGACAAAACATGTATTATACAAATAATTTATACTGTGAATTTAAATATAGTTTCTGAACAATATTCTGTATCTTTATCAACAACTCCAATTTCAAACTCAGGAATATTGACTGCATTTGGAAAATACTGTGTTTCAAAACATACTCCTTGATTTTTCTGATAAAGTGAGTTTTCTTTCCCGGATTCATTTTGTACAAAATTACCAGTATATATCTGTACTCCTGGCAAATCAGTAAACACTTCCATGTTTATTCCACTTCCCTCAGCATACAATTCTGCTGCCTTCACCAGTTTTTCACCTTTGTTCAATACCCAACAATGATCATAACCATTACCTCTAATAAGCTGTTCATAATCTTCATTGATACTGCATCCAATTTTTTTCTTTTTTCGGAAATCCATAGGTGTATTTTCTACAGCAAGAATTCTGCCTGTCGGAATCAAGTTTTCATTAATTTCCACAAATCCATCTGCATTTAACCACATTTGCTGATCAAGCACATTTCCGGCTTGGTGTCCCTCTAAGTTGAAATAGCTGTGATTTGTCATATTTAAAAATACTTTTTCATCAGCTTTAGCTTTGTATATAATATGTATACATTCATCAACTATCTGATATGTCACTTCTACATCTACTGCATTAGGATATCCCTGATCTCCATCAGGACTATAAATTTGAAAAGTTACACTATTATCTGAAATTTCCTTTTCTTCCCATACTCTGTAAGAAAATCCATTCGCACCACTATGCAGATTATTGTTTCCATTATTCTTTTCCAAATTATATGTTTTCCCATCAAGTGTAAAAGTTCCATTATCGATTCTATTTGCGTTTCTTCCTACTGTAGCCCCCAAATAAAGCCCTGTTTTTTTATCGTAATCAGCAACATTATCATACCCGAGAACCACATCTCTCATAATGTTGTTTTTGTCAGGTACCTCTAATGAACAAAGAGTCGCACCATAATTTGTCACTTTAAGAATAATTCCCTTTTCACTTTTTAATGTGTAAAGAAATGCTTCTTCTCCTCTACCTGTCATTCCAAAGGAATTTTTCACTACCATTTATATTCCTCCTATAAAACAGCAATAAATCTTTCAAATGCTTCCCTGCCATCCTTTGTACACTTAAACACACCTGCATCTTCCAGTACATGAGTAAATACTTCTCCAACTTCTTTTTCAAGAATTTCCCGAACATTCTCTTCTGTAATTTCAGGATTCTTTGAACATATAGTTTCTGCCCATGCTGCATGTTTTTTTATCATTTCATTAGAAGAAATATCTTTATTTTCAACCAGATATTCGCAAAGTAAATCCAGTTCCTTATCCAGTCTTGCTGGTAATACTGCAAGTCCCATTACTTCAATTAAGCCAATGTTTTCTTTTTTAATATTGTGCCACTGTGCGTGTGGATGATAAAGTCCCATTGGGTGCTCTTCTGTTGTAATATTATTTCGAAGTGCCAAATCCAATTCAAAAGTATCACCTTTTTTTCTTGCAATTGGAGTAATCGTATTATGTGGTTCTCCATCTGTTTCTGCAAAAACAAAGGCTTTTTCATCTGTATATCCTCTCCATGCAGACAAGATATATGCAGCCAGACTAATTAATCTTTTTTCATCTTTACATCTTAATCGGATGACTGATAATGGCCATTTTACAATTCCTACTTCAACATCTTCGTATCCACTAATAACAAATGTTTTTTCTATAGGTGCATTTTCCATCGCAAATGTATAATGTCCACCCTGGAAATGCTCATGACTCAAAATAGATCCACCTACGATTGGTAAATCCGCATTAGATCCAACAAAATAATGTGGGAAAAGTTTTACAAAATCAAATAATTTGACAAATGTATTTTCATCTATTTTCATTGGTGTATGTTCACCATTAAATACGATGCAGTGTTCGTTATAATATACATAAGGTGAATACTGGAATCCCCATTTATTTCCTTGAATTTCAATAGGTATAATTCTATGGTTCTGTCTAGCCGGATGATTAAGTCTTCCTGCATAACCTTCATTTTCCACACAAAGCAGACATAATGGAAAATTGCTAGGTGCTGCCAGTTTTGCTGCAGCTATTTCTTTTGGATCTTTTTCAGGTTTAGACAAATTAATTGTAATATCCATATCCCCGTATTCTGATTCACTCTTCCATTTGCGGTCTTTTTTTATTCTATCTCTGCGAATATAGTTTGTATTCTGGCTCAAATCATAAAACCAGTCTGTTGCATCCTGCGCACTTTTTTCATACATTGTCTGGAATTTCTTAATGATGTCAGATGGTCTTGCAACCATGATTCCCATAAGCTTTGTATCAAACAAATCTTTCTGTGTCACGCTGTCATCTGGCATAATTCCGTACTCGCACGCAAGCCTCATAAGATTTTCTAATACATCTTCTAACACAATTTCCTGGCTTTGAATCTTAGCTTTATTCACTTCATCTAAAGCAAACTCATCTACATGAAATAATTCTAAATATCTATTAATAATATAAATTCTATCTTCTTCTTCAATCAGCTTACATCTGATACCATATTCTGTAAGTGCATATATTTCTTTTGCTAATCCCATGGTCTTACTCCTTTCTTATACAATTTTCTTACCACCAACTGGTCTGATATGTAAAACATAACAAGAGTCTACTCCAAAAAATGCTTCCATATGGTTCTTAAATTCTTTTACATTTTCTTCTTTTACAAATGCCTGAATTGTTCCAGCAAATCCACCTCCATGTACTCTAACAACACCAAAATCTTCCACAAATTTTTCACCCAGTGCAAGTGCTAAAGATACACTCTGACTATTTACTGCCTTTGTTGCAAATACATTCTGCAAATATTTAAAAGAAGACTCTCCTGATTCACGAATATATTTTTTAAACGCATCAAAATCACCAGCTTCTAATGATTCCACTTGCTTTTCCACTCTTCTATTTTCATTGAACCAATGAAATGCTCTCAAAACAGCTCTATCACCTGCCGTTGTACGAATATTTGAAATATTAAGATAAAACTCTTCTTCATTAACTTCACGTAAATGAGTTTTCCCAAAATATTCCGCAACTGCATTCATTTCACTAGGAACAGCTGCATACTCATCTGTTAAATCAGCGTGAGACCCTTTTGTATCAATAATGCAAAGACAATATCCAAATTTATTAAAATCCACGTCAACCTTTTTCACCAAAGGTGATTTGCTATTTTCAAAATCAATATAAATCATTCCTCCATATGAACAGGCCATCTGATCCATTAATCCACAAGGCTTTCCAAAATACTCTCTCTCTGCTTCCTGACCTATCTGAGCAATTGTTACTGGATCCACCTCTCCAGAATTATATAATCCGGATAAAATATTACCAATAAGCACTTCGTAAGCCGCAGAAGAAGATAGTCCTGAACCACTAAGAACATCACTTGTAACATACGCTTCAAATCCGCCGATATTATATCCTCTTTTCTTCATTCCTGCAGCAACACCTCTAATTAGCGCATGTGTCTTTCCAATTTCTTCTTCTACTGGTTCTAACGTAGAAATATCAATAGATAAAGCCGGATATCCCTCAGAAGTAATTTTCACCTGTGTAGCTTCTGTTTTGGCAACAACTGCAATCGCATCCAAATCAATAGAACCTGCCAACACTTTCCCATTCTGATGATCTGTATGGTTTCCTCCAATTTCAGTTCTTCCTGGTGCACTATAAATTTCTATTTCTTTTGCACCATAAAGATGTTCAAATTTTTCGATCGCTTTCACATAACGATTTCTCTGTTTTTCTAAACCTTCGTAGTCGAAATATAAATCCAAAAATGTTTGATCTAAACTGCCATTTTTGATTATTTCTTTCACTCCATTTGTATTTTGCATCATCATTTCCTCCCTTTACTTGATATCCTCTTCGATTTTTGAATACATAATTCAAAAATAAAACTCTCTTTATCACGTTTCTATAAATATTATAATCATATCACTATTATACAAAATCTGCCACCCGCTATACAAGAGAGAACATTCTCTTTCCTATTCATTTCTATCCTCATCTAAATACACAGCACCTAATGATTACATTCCAATAGTTATGACATGTTATCTTCAATAAAAGGCCTAATTACAATATCATGAATACATCCATCTTCAACTTCTATGCAATTCTTAATCATCTTGGCCACGGTTTCCGGTTTCAGATAATTATGATTTCCCACCGCTCTGAAATTCGTGTCTACCCCTCCCGGATATACACTGCAAACCCCAATATTATCTGCCTTTACCTCTTTGGTGAGAATCTTACTAATACCTTCCATAGCGTCTTTGGATGCACTATAGCTTCCAGTCATAGGATTATTAAAAAGACAGCAAGTACTTAAAACATTGACAACTAACCCTTGTTTTCTCTCAGCCATAAGCGGATACATTTCCTGTATCATTCCAACAGCACTTACACAATTGAGTTCGAACATATATCGCAAATCTTCCAAACTTATATCTTTTATTTTGTCTTTTTTCGTATTGGCACCAGCATTATTCACCAATACATCTACTGTACTAAATTGATTTTTCACATATTCGCAAAAATTGTGACGTTTTTCGTCATCTGTAATATCAAAGCACTCTGCATAAACAATACAATCGTCTAATTCTTGTACCAATTGCTTCATTTTATCTTCGTTTCTCCCACAAAGAGCAAGGTTATATTCCTTAGATAATAAGATTGCCAATGCTTTTCCTATTCCATCCGTTGCTCCAGTAATAACTACTGTTTTTTTCATACTTAAAACCTCCCAAATAACAATTTTTCAAATCGTGTTAAATCTAACTTATTAGGCAAATTCCAATCTATAAATTTAATTATATGCTTTTCCCAGAATATAGACACCTCCTGCTACTTTTAAAACCCAAAATATATTATAATGTATAAGGATATAACTGTCTATGTTCCATACTTATTATTACAAGAAGAAAAGCACCTTTAGTAGAACCTATTATTGATGGATATACTGGCTTTTTGTTCCTAGACAAAAATAATATACCTATGGTAGCATTACATAGGGAAAAATATTTTAAACATATTTTAGAGAAGTATAACAAAACATATCGTGTACAGCTTCCTAAAATAACCCCTCACGTCTGCAGTCATACATATTGTAGCAATATGGCTAGGGCGGGAATGAACCCTAAAACACTTCAATACCTTATGGGACACTCTGAAATAGGGGTAACACTAAACACCTACACTCACTTAGGACTGGTTGATGCCCAAAAAGAATTAGAACGTATTAATATGGCGGGTAGTTCCAAGTGTCATGCTTTTAAAAAGCAGGCATAAAACAGTAAATACTGATGTTTGTAAATCCACCTCTCAACAAGGAATTTACAAACATTTCCACCAACATTGAAAGACATCAAATGCCACGCTATACCATGATATGCCATTTTCTCCAAATTAACAATTTTCTTTGATTTTCGGAAAATGCCCCTATCAGAGCTTGCCTTTCATCCAGATTCTAGAAACCCTGCAATTGGCTTAACCTTTGGAAAATCAAGGCTTTGCATCACTTTTGCTCTTGAATATACTCCAAGAAATCAACAATATATTTCGTACTTACGTTAAGAATTTGGAGGTATTAATAATATGATTAACGTTATGTTTGTTTGTCACGGCAGAACCTGTACTTTTGTCTGAAATAGCTTAAAATCAAGGCCCTTGGGGA
>JBJENT010000153.1:0-2207 GCA_051880335.1 Lachnospiraceae bacterium | reverse complement strand
CCCACATAGGCATCACTGGTGCCTCCCTGATTGAGTATCTGGGTAATGCCGTTAAGTTCCTCTACTGCAATGGTTCTGTAGCCGCTGTTCATGACAGCCACCGTGACTGCCACTGCGCCGATTACCCCCACTGTGGCAATACCTGCGATTATCTTTCCCTTCATCGTTGTAAGAAATGTTTTCATACCTTTCTCCTTTGTTTTTTAAAGAATTCCTTTTACCATGTATACTTTCACCGGTTCCGCTTTTCCTTTCAGAGTCATAGCCTCTTTAAATTCCGCTTGAATCCGGTCTTTTACCATTTCATATACCGCTTCGCTGATCAGCACCTCACCTCTTTGTGCCTTTCCTTCAATACGGGAAGCAGTATTTACAGTGTCGCCAATGGCGGTATAATCCATACGTACATCACATCCAATGTTTCCCACAACTGCATCGCCTACGTTGATTCCTACCCCAAAGCTTACCGTCTTGCCAAATTCTTTTTCCAGTTCTTTTCCCAGCTCTTCTCCTCTTCGCTGCATATCGAGGCCAGCCAGAATCGCCTGAAATACATAATCCTCCTGATCATTGGGAGCATTGAAAATAGCCATGGTAGCATCCCCGATGAATTTGTCCAGCATTCCCCCATGATCAAAGATACAGCTGGTGGTTAAGGACAGATATTTATTTAAAATCTGAACCATCTGCTCCGGAGAAAGCAGTTCCGACATGGAGGTAAAACCTCTGATATCTACAAACAAAACTGCCACATGCCTTTTTTCCCCACCCAGCTCTACATGGAATTCTCCATTCTTTGCCAGGCTCTCAATGACCTGCGGGGCCATATATTTTTTAAAGGAATTCAGCGTCTGCCTACGCCTTATGGCCTCTATCACGTACTTTTCAATGATGATCCATGCCCATATCAGGAGTAGCACCATCAGCATATAGGCAAGGCTGATGATATAGCCTTTTGTGGCTAAAATTCTTCCTGTTATTCCTGTGGCAAGTAAAACCCAGACTCCCACAAGAAGTGCCGGGTACATTTTCATTTCCCGCGCCAGATAGGTATAGCCAAACAGTACCAGGGCAGAAATAAGCGCTACGATCCAGAGTGGTGCCATGGTGGCTGTTTTTCCGCCTATCAAAGCCCGTACAATATTGGCATTGATTTCAACCCCGTACATATCCTGACCACGCTTTGCACTACTGTGGTAAGAATCCTGTAATCCCGGAGCATATGCACCTACCATGACTACACAGTTTGCAAATTCCTGTGGTGGTATGGTGCCATTTAAAACATCCTTCATAGAATAATGTATGAATTCCCCGGGCTTTCCAGAATAGAAAAATTGAACTTTTTGCTGTTCCGGCAAAGATTCCACGGAATCCGGACCAAATACCTTCGCATATTCATTGTATATCTGGGTCGCGAAGCTATATCTCTTTTCTCCCTGAACATCCGTATATAGCTGTGTGGTTCTGACAAACCCATCAGAAGAAATCATGGCATTGGCGTAGCCTGAACAGACCTTTTCATCCAGTTTTTCATAGGGTCTTTCTTCCGTATCAATATTCCATGCATCATAATACGGAACTCCGCCTGCGGTATAAGAAGTTTTTCCACGATAAACAAGATTGGATGCCACTACTGCATGCTCTGCCTTGTCCATGGCATTCACAAGCTTTTCATCTGTTTCCGCATCGGTCTCTCCCACAAACATGATATCAAATGCCAGAACCGCTGGTGCATATTGCGGATCTTCATATAACCGGTCAATAAGCTCTGCTGATTTTTCTCGTGACCAGGTGTTTAACGGTCCATATTCAGCCAACGTTTCTTCGTCAATACAGATTAGTTTAATATTGTCGCCACATCCGTTCATCTGGCTGTAAACCAGGTCGCACAGCATGGAATCTATGCTGGGAAATGGATCCAATATAATAAGCAGAAATACCAGAAGTGCCGGTATTAATGCCGGTAAGATATGAAATAGTTTTTTCATCGTTCCCCCTATGTACAACAAACCAAAAATATGTATACTCTGTTTAATTTTATCATAGCGGTCGACAAAAAGCACCAAATTACGTGAAATTTTTTCATATTATAATACAAAAGCTTTTCATTTCATTTTCCTTGTTACCCAAAAATAAACTACATAGGAAACTACCACAGTTTTGCAGCAACTTTTAGTATAGTATAGCTCGAAAGCTTTGTATAATAA
>JBJENT010000152.1:0-12095 GCA_051880335.1 Lachnospiraceae bacterium | reverse complement strand
GATTGCCAATTTCAGAAATGATTAACGTATCTGATGCTATTCAGGGAATTTTTGAGTACATTTAATCCTAAAATACTAAAATCTATTTCGTATGATTCCAGGTTGCCAGGAGGAAGAATTATGATATCTATTATAGGCGCAGGAGTTTTTTCGATTGTAATTATAATATCAATACTTATTATCTGTGGATTGCCATTAGGTGAATTAACTATGGGAGGGCAATATAAGGTCTATCCACCCAAAATGCGAATTGTATTAGTTTCACAGCTTATCGTACAAGTTTACACTAAATACTTTTTTGAATCTCATTTCAAAGAGTAAAAAAGAAAAATACATCATGTCACCACTTTCGCTTGTTGCAGCCATTTGCTTTTGGATATCTGCTTTGCAAATGTGAATAATGTCTATTCGTAAAAACAGCTATGTATATTATTTGTTAATATACATAGCTGTAATTTTTACCTTGTCTGAATATGTGCACTTTTAGCTGAATTTATGATACAGCTTCTGCGTCTGATATTCCGGTTCGCAGGTCAGATTAATTCCCAGCTTGCGAAGCACATTCATGTCTACCTGAGAAAGAATCACACTGGAATGAGCTTCGGAACCGGCAAGATTTTTCAGCTGATCGATTGCCCGTTTGGCTTTTTCATCCGATGCAGCACAAATGGAAAGTGCAATCAGCAGTTCATCTGTATGCAGACGGGGGTTTTTGTTCCGAAGATGTCCCACCTTGAGATCCTGAATCGGTTCAATGATGGTAGGGGATATCAGCTGTACTTCATCCTCGATACCAGCCAGTGCTTTTAAAGCATTTAATAACATGGCAGATGTAGCACCAAGAAGTTCGCTTGTTTTGCCGGTAATGATACGTCCGTCAGGAAGTTCAATGGCAGCAGCCGGTTCGCCCGTGGTTTCTGCTTTGATCTTTGCAGCACTGATAACCGGGCGGTCTTCAGCAGAGATTTCAGCCTGTTTCATTAACAGTTCTAATTTTAAAATCTGTTCCTGGTCGGCGTTGCCCTGCCTTAACTGACACATTGTATTGTAATATCTGCGGATAATTTCCTGTTTGGAAGCAGCTCTGGTCACTTCATCATCAATGATACCGTAACCAGCCATGTTGACACCCATGTCAGTTGGAGATTTATATGGGCAGCTTCCCATGATTTTTTCAAACATGGCACGAAGTACCGGGAAGATTTCCACATCACGGTTATAGTTGATGGTCATTTCTCCATAAGCTTCCATATGGAAAGGATCGATCATATTCACATCGTTTAAATCTGCAGTAGCAGCTTCATATGCCAGATTTACAGGATGCTTTAATGGAAGATTCCAGATCGGGAAGGTTTCATATTTGGCATAACCTGCTTGGATACCACGTTTATATTCATGATAAAGCTGTGAAAGACAGGTCGCCATTTTTCCACTACCTGGACCCGGTGCAGTTACCACCACCAGAGACCTGCTTGTTTCAATATATTCATTACGACCATAACCTTCATCACTTACAATGTAAGGAATGTTGGATGGGTAACCGGGAATAGAATAATGTCTGTAAACTTTAAGCCCCAGAGATTCCAGTTTTTTCTGATATGCAACAGCACTTGGCTGGCTGTTAAAGCGGGTCAAACAAACACTGCCTACATACAGACCATATCCACGGAAGGCATCGATCAGACGAAGTACGTCCAAATCATAGGTGATGCCCAGATCGCCTCTTACTTTATTTTTTTCAATATCTTCTGCATTGATGACAATGACAATTTCAGCCTGTTCCTTTAACTGAACCAGCATATTGATTTTACTGTCCGGCTTAAAACCCGGAAGTACTCTGGAAGCATGATAATCATCGAAAAGCTTTCCCCCGAACTCCAAATAGAGTTTTCCACCAAAGGAAGCAATACGTTCTCTGATCTTCTCGGACTGCATGCGCAGGTATTTGTCATTATCGAATCCTATTTTTGCCATAAAACTGCATCCTTTCCCCAATTCGATATTTGTAAAAACCATACCGTTTAATGGTACAAAAAATTCCCTTTAAAATCAATGGGAAATCATCAGAAATGATGAAAAAAGGCAAAATGATAGACAAAAGACAGACGCTTTATATAGGATAATTTACCACTTACCGTTCATAATTTACCACTTACGAAAAAACTCTTTTCTTTTTGGAAAACACAGGTATAATGCAGTTATACCGAAAGGGCAGGGGAAGAAATGAAAATACGTATTGAAATTGACCCCGGCATAGAAGAACAGGAAGTAGTCATTCGGTGTGGTGCGATAGATGAATCCATAACGCAGCTGCAAAGTTTACTTCTAAATGCCGGAAAGGAAAAAAAGAAGATTGTCTTCTATAAGGATGAAACAGAGTTTTATTTGCCTTTAGATGAGGTACTGTTTTTTGAAACAGCGGACAATCTGGTGTGGGCGCATACCCCACAGGATGAGTATCAAGTGAAATACAAACTTTATGAATTAGAAGAAATGCTGCCAAAATGCTTTCAGAGAATATCCAAGTCAGCGATTTTGAATCGAAACAAAGTATATAGTATCGCAAGAAATCTGACAGCCGCCAGTAAAGTGGAGTTTTACGGAAGTCATAAAACGGTATACGTTTCACGAGGATATTTTAAGGAACTAAAAGAAAAATTATCATTGGGAATAGGAGATTAGAAAATGAAAACGAGCAAGATCAAAAATATCATATGGGGAGTTGTACTGCTTTTGATCGCAGTAGCATTAATTTTATACAAATTGGAGATTCCCGGGATAGATATTCTTCCGGAAATCAGTCTTTGGAAAGTTTTACTGGGAGTGGCATGTGCGTGCTGGCTGGTAGATAGTATCTCAACCGTAAGCTACGGTGGAATCACTTTTTCCATTGCATTTCTGGGCATTCTTTTCGGAAAAGAACTGCACATAGAAGCACTGGTGCCATGGACATTACTGATTGTAGCATTTTTGGCCTATATGGCACTTCATCTGTTGTTCCCAAGAAGCTGCAGGTGGAGCAATCATCAAAGTTATTGTGGAAAACAGGAGGGATGCTATGCCGGGGGAGCATGTCATTCAAATCATGTTGAAACAGTAGAAGGGGATTCTATTGTAGAAAATATTAATTTTACCGGTGCTACAAAATATATTCATTCTGATAACTTTATTCAGGCAGATATTCATTGTTCTTTCTGTGGTGCGGAACTCTATTTTGATAAGGTACAGGTTCCATCCGGAGAAGCAACGATATATCTGGATACGAAATATTGTGGTGTAGAAATGTATGTTCCCAGAAATTGGATGATCGTCAACGAGATGAATACATTTCTTGCTGGTTTGGACATCGATGAACGTGTGGCTGGTGAGCCAACAGTAACAATTCACCTCTGCGGCAACAGTCGTTTTAGCGGAGTGGAAATCCACAGAGTCTAGTGGGGACGTTTCTTTTGTCCGCAGGATAGCCCATTGCCCACAGGAGTGTCCCTTTGTCTTGCTACCTTGGACAAAAGCCAGATAACAATATATTTCAAAACAAAATGCACCAGATAAGTTGTCTGCATTCATTGCGCTGATCATTCCGATGAGCCTCAAAAAACAAAAATCGTGTTCAGCAAAGGCTTCCACGATTTTTAGAGTCTCATCTCCATAGCGCAAAAATCATGAAGACAATCTTATCTGGTGCATTTTGTTATCTCATTTTTTGAAATAGCTTTTGCCTCCGGCAGCAGGACAGAGAGACAATCCTGCGGACAAAAGGGCTATCCAGGGGACAAAAGAAACGTCCTCACTGAAAAATGTAAAATTTCTTGTTGACACATATAGTAGGTGGTGATATATTGATACTACGACAGACATAGTACGACACACGTAGCATCGACAGACGTACCAACGTTAGACGTAGCAACGATAGTCGTAGGAAAGGAGATATATGGCAGAAATCAGTAGTGATGTAATCCGTGGTTATAACGATACGATGATTCTATATATTCTAATGGAGGCACCCTCATATGGATATGAGATTTCCAAAAAGATCAAAAATCTTTCGGAAGAAAAATATTTAATTAAGGAAACCACCCTGTATTCCGCATTCAGCAGAATGGAAAAAAATGGGTATATTGAATCCTTTATAGAAGACCGGGATGCAACAGGAACAGGAAAAAAGAGAACTTATTACCGCATTACAGAGATGGGAATCCAGTATTATCGTGAGAAATGCGAAGAATGGACACTGACCAAAGAGGTTGTAGAGCATTTCATTATGGAGGGAGAATGATTTATGGAAACATTAAAGAGTTATTTGGAAACCATGTTTGCAAATATGGCAAACACGGAAGAAGTTAGAAGAGCCAAAGATGAGCTTTGGCAGATGATGGAAGACAAATACAGTGAACTGCTGGAAGAAGGAAAAAGTGAAAATGAAGCAGTAGGAACTGTTATTTCAGAGTTTGGTAATCTGGAAGAATTATCAGCAGATTTAGGATTGGAACAGGAATATAAAGCATCGGAAGAAATGACAGCGAAAAGACCCTGCAGACTGCTGACATCTGAAGAAATCAAAGCATACCTGCATGACAAAAAGGTAAATGCTTACCGCATGGGATTGGGTGTTATGTTCTGTATCATTTGCCCAATGGGATTTATGATTTCAGAACTGTTCCATATTTCTTCAGCATTTGGTTTTTCACTGATGACAGCCATGATTGTTGCAGCAGTTTGCCTGTTCGTATATTCCGGCATTGTTACAAGTAAGTGGGATTTCGTGAAAAAAGGCGCCTGTGCAATGACTTATGATCAGACACAGATGATCCGAGACGAAAAAGAAAGATATCTGACCAGTTATGCCATTCGTTTAACAGTGGGTATTGTACTTTGTATTCTCAGTGTATTACCAATTATTCTGTTTAGTGAAATGAACATGAATATTTTTGGTGGAGAAAGTGAACTGGTAGGTGTCATTCTGATGTTTGTGATGGTTGGCCTGGGTGTTATGCTGATCGTTCAGAATGCAAAAGTAAATGGCGGTTACAATACACTTATGAAGCTGAATAATGCAGACCTTGTTAACGGAAACTATGTACCGGAACAGAAAAATTTCCATTATGTTAATAAAACTGTAGAAACTATTATGGAAGTTTATTGGCCAACGGTTACATGCTTATATCTGGCAATTAGCTTTTTAACATTCGACTGGCATAAAACATGGATTATCTGGCCGGTGGCAGCAATTATTTCAAAAGTAGTTCAGAAGAACTTAACAGTTCGCTAAAAGGGGAGAAGAATAATGGAAAATAATAATAAGAAATCAGGAATTACATTATATTTAATTATCATCACAATTATCACTGCAGTTTGTATTATTGTAGGTGTATTTGGACGCACTTTTCATGTAAAAGGAAAAAATCGCTTTGGAAATGTTTTTACGAAAGCAGGGGCTGAAGTAACAGAAGAAATGAAGACAGAAGCTTTTGATACGGTAAATATTGATCTGGACATGGGCGAAATTGTTTTTGAAGAAGGCGATGACTATTTTGTAAGCTATGCTTTCCCGGAAAAAATAGTACCTATTATTAAAGTAAATAACGGTGCATTAACAATTACCCAGACAGATGGAAAAGTGTTAAATTTAGAAGACTTTTCTGATTGTAAATTGGTGGTAACTGTGCCAGCCGGAACAGAGTTGAATAGCATTGACATTTCAACTGATATGGGAAATATCGATGTCAATAAAATTTCCGCACAGTCTGCAACAGTTTCCTCCGATATGGGAGAAATCGATTTTCAGGAATGTGATTTTGTCACTTTGTCAGCAGATTCTGACATGGGAGACATTAAAGTGGAAGATTCTTCCATTACCTCTGCAGATATGGAATCTAGCATGGGTGAGGTGAAACTGACAGCTGTAACTTGTGATAATCTGACAGTGGAAGTAGATATGGGTGACATCAAACTGGAAGGTGAATTCAAACATGTAAATGCCAAGACAGACCTTGGTGAGATTAAAGAAAATGGTGCTTCACAGGGAACAGAGTACCATAAGTAAAATGTTTATCCCAAGCGATGTTTGGGAGAATAAAGTGGGGAATACAGAGGGGACATTTCTTTTGTTCGGATTGCGAGCAGAGGAAATGTCCCCATTGTTTTAATCTCATGTACGAACGTTTTGGTTCAAAATGGTTACTGCTTGATATGCTAAATAAGTTTCCGGGCAGTAAACCATCTTTTCCGTTTCGAATATTCGCCCGGAAAAAGAAATGTCCCACTACAACGCTGGGCAAAAGGGCCATCGTATGGACAAAAGGGCTATCCTATGGACAAAGGGCTATCCTGTGGACAGAAGAAACGTCCCCGATGTATAATAATATACTACAAAGAAAGAGTATTTAGAAAAGTGGAGTATATGTAAATGGATTTTATTAGCGCAATGATCAGCAGAATCTGTGGCTTCCTGTGGGGGGATCTTGTGACCATCCCGCTGCCGGGGGGAAGTAGTCTTGGAATTTCTTTATTGGTAATAATTTTGATTCCATCCGGAATCTATTTTACCATTCGTACAAAATTTCTTCCGTTTCGTTTATTTCCGGAAATGCTCCGCATTATGATGCAGAAAAATGCAAAAGAAGATAAAAATGCCATCTCCGGGCTGCAGGCTCTTGTGGTATCCACAGCCACCCGTGTAGGGATGGGCAATCTGGTAGGGGTGGTTGCAGCAATCTCGGCAGGTGGGGCAGGTGCAGTCTTCTGGATGTGGATCATGGCACTGCTTGGCTCATCTACCGCTTTTGCGGAAGGCACGCTGGCACAGCTTTATAAGGAAAAAGATCCTTTATATGGAGGATACCGGGGCGGCCCAGCTTATTATATCCATCATTTCTTTGTAAAAGAAGGAAGTAAAAGAAAGCGTTCTGTGATTGCAGTTTTGTTTGCGCTTTCCGGTCTTCTTTGCTGGTGTGGCATCAGCCAGGTGATATCCAATTCCGTTGCATCGGCCTTTGAAAATGCATTTCAGATCCCGCCGATCATCACCACCGTCGTGCTGGTTTTTTTTACGGCAGTGATTGTTCTCCGGAAAAATGCGACAGTGAAAGTGCTGGATATCATTGTGCCGATTATGGCAGCACTATATTTTGCTTTTACGATTTTTATTATTATAAAGAATGGTTCTCTCCTTCCGGGGGTGTTTCAGCGTATTTTTCTGGAAGCCTTTGGAATCCGGCAGGTAGTGGCCGGAGGGTTTGGCGCAGTTATTATGAATGGTGCCAAGAGAGGGCTCTTTTCCAATGAAGCAGGTTCCGGTTCTGCACCCTGTGCAGCAGCGGCAGCCGATATAGACCATCCTGCAAAAGAGGGACTTTTGCAGGCGCTGGGAGTATTTATTGATACGATTGTAATCTGCAGCTGTTCTGCTATGATCATGCTGCTTGCACCGGAAAGTGTGACAAATGGGCTGGCAGGAATGGAACTTCTGCAAAAAGCGATGGAGTATCATCTGGGATACTTTGGTGTTATTTTTATTGCGGTGATTTTATGGCTTTTCAGTTTCTCTACCTTCATCGGCATTTTGTTCTATGCCCGTCCAAATGTGGCATATTTGTTTGGCGATAACTGGGTGTCCCAGACGATTTACAAGGTATTTGCATTGATCATGCTGTTTATCGGTGGACTGGCAGCTTATACGGTGGTATGGGATCTGGGAGATATCGGAGTAGGCCTGATGACCATCTTTAATATGATTGCACTGATTCCTTTGGCACCTAAGGCGATAGAATCCCTGAAAGACTACGAACAGAGAAAAGCAGATAAAGTAAGTCGGAAATAAGAAGCAGACAGAAATCAAAAAAGAGACAGAAAAACAGAGAATATGAATCAGAAATAGAAAACAGAAAATAAGAAGCAGAAAGCAGGAAAAGTCATGAACATTCTGGTACTTGGTGGAAGTTATTTTTTGGGAAAAAGTTTTGTAAATATGGCAAGGGAAGAACATCAGATAACGGTGTTTAACCGGGGAAGCCGCCCCTTAAATCTCCCGCAGGTTTGTGAAATGCGGGGAGACAGACATGATGCAGAGGTACTTTCTTCCTTAAGAGACCGCCATTTTGATGCGATAGTGGATTTTTGTGCCTATGAAAAAAAGGATATTGCTTCGGTGTTTGAAAACTTAAAAGGATGTTTTGACCAGTATGTGTTTATCAGTACCTGTGACGTGTATGAACGGGGAAGAAATGAAATGCTGGATGAAAATGCTCCTTTTGAAAGACGGGAGTTTGGAGGAGAAGCGGGCGACTATATCCGGGGTAAGGTGCTTCTGGAAGAAGAACTGGCAGACTGTGCACAGGAAGATCATGTGGCATATACCTCCATTCGTCCTGCTTTTATTTACGGACCGGAGAATTATGCACCCAGAGAGGGGATTTATTTTCACTGGGTCAGCCAGGCCGGGCAGATTCTGCATCCGGTTGATGCAACCGGTGAATTCCAGATGGTATATGTGGAAGATGTGGCAAATGCCATTCTACGTGTAATAGGAAATCCTTCTGCCTATAATCAGGCCTACAACCTGGCACCGCTGCCCATGGAAACCTATGAAACCTTTTCAGGGGCGCTGGCCCAAAGTTTTCCCCTGCCTTTTGAAAAGGTACCCGTCACATGTGCTCAGGTTCAGGAAAAAAATATTCCATTGCCATTCCCTCTTATCAGAGAGGAGTCAAACTGGTATGATGGAAGAAAGGTGTTAAAACTTATCGGAAGCTATACCACTCTTGCAGATGGTTTGAAAAAGACCATTTTACAGATGAACTAGAAGAAGTCCAATGAGTCTTCCGGACGGGAATGGAAAATGCAAATTACTGAGGTGAAAAGATGAAATATAATATTCATTATGAAGTGGCTGCTCTCTGTTTCATTGCAGTAGTCTATTTATTTCACAGAACACAGTATTCTATTAAGACAGAAGCAAATCGAAAATTTCATAGACTGGTAATTGCGGCTTTTTTCAGTGTTTTCTTTGACATTATTACGGCCATAACGATCAGTTATTATCAGATGATGCCTTTGTGGGTCAATGTTGCTTTGAACACCATTTATTTTGAAATCACTGTAAGTATGGGATTCATTTTCACCAGATACGTGCGGACGGTTGTTACACCGGGAGAAGGAAAGAGAGAATTTTTTTTAAACCGTCTGGTGCTGATCGTCTATTCCTGCAGTCTGCTTCTGAATATGTACACAGGCCACTATTTCGACTTTACAGAAGCGCAGGGGTATGTTCATGGGCCGCTTTATACACTACATACCCTGATTCCGTATTTTTTTGTACTATATACTGCGGCGATTTTGCTGATCAATCGAAAAAAAATCGACAGGAGACAGATCGTATCAGCCGGCTCCTACACAGTCTTACTGTTGTTTACGGTTCTGCTTCAGATTTTCATTTGTCCGGACATACTGTTGTGTGGGCTGGCTTTTGCAGTTTCTCTGCTGCTTTGCTTTCTTGCCCTGGAAACGCCGGACTATCAAAAATTGATGTATACCATGGACGAACTGGACAAATCCAGAAAAGAAGCGGAAAAGGCGAATCGTGCAAAATCTGTTTTTCTTGCCAATATGTCCCATGAAATCAGGACTCCTCTGAATGCGATTCTGGGAATGAATGAGCTGATCAGGAGAGAAACAAAAGAACAAACCACACTAAATTATACAAAAGACATTGATGAAGCCGGAAATACACTGTTGACCATCATTAATGATATATTGGATTTTTCCAAAATCGAATCCGGGAAAATAGAGATCATAGAAAATGGATATGATTTTGGAAAGCATTTATTGGAAATCGAAAATATGATCCGGGTGAAAGCGGAAGAGAAAGATTTGTATCTAACCTTTGAAGTGGATCAGAAGATTCCCAGATACTTATTCGGAGATTATCTGCGGGTGCGCCAGATCCTGCTAAATCTGCTCAGTAATTCTGTGAAATATACCAAAAAGGGTGGCATTCATTTAAAGATTGTGGGCCAGAACCGGTCGGAAGACGGAAAAACAATAGAATTGAAAATGACGGTCGCGGATACCGGGATTGGCATTCGGGAAGAGGATTTGGGCCAGCTGTTTACAGACTTTAAACGACTAAATCTGGAAGAAAACAGGGCGGTGGAAGGAACCGGGCTTGGACTGGCTCTTACTGCAAGGCTTCTGGAACTGATGAATGGCACCATAGAGGTGAGTAGTGAATACGGAAAAGGGACGGTCTTTACGGTTACGATTCCCCAGGGAATCGACAAAAATGTGCCAATGGGTGATTATCATCGGATTAAGGAGAACAAGACAAGGAGCGAAAGAAAATTCCGCCCGATTTTCTTTGCACCGGATGCGAAAGTTTTAATCGTGGACGATAATCGGATGAATCTGGTTGTGGCAGATGGAATGCTAAGAAATAACAGAATCCAGACGGAAAAATGTATCAGTGGAATGCAGATGCTGGAACGGATCAAAGAAGAAACTTATGACCTGATTCTTCTGGATCATATGATGCCGGAGATGGATGGAGTAGAGGCTCTGGAAAAAATGCGGGAGGACAAAACCCACAAAAACCAGGATACCCCGGTGATCGCACTGACCGCCAATGCCATTTCGGGAATGCGGGAAATGTATCTGGAAAAAGGATTTACAGATTATTTAAGCAAGCCCATTGATTCCAATCTGCTTCAGGAAATGCTGGAAAAATATCTGCCGGCGGATAAGGTCAGGAGGAACCTGTAGCAGAATAAGGTTGGAAAGAATCCGCTGCAGGATAAGGTTATAAAGAAGCTGCAGCAGGTTATATAGAATAACATTGACTTTAGTGTAGTAAAATGTCATAATCTGGTTAATGGAAAAACAAAGGAGGATACTGTAATGGCAGTAGCATCATTAGTGCTTGGTATTATTTCAACGATTTGGGGAGTGATTCTTCCGAGCAAAATCATCGGAGCAATTATGGGAATTGTTGGTATCGTATTAGGAGCAGTAGTGAAAAAGAACGATCCTTCCAATGGTATGGCAGCAGCAGGTCTTGTATTGTCTGTAATTGGTACTGTTTTATGTCTGATTATTTCTGTTGCCTGTGCAGCAGCATGTGGAGCATGCGGAGTATTGTTCTGATAGTAAAATTTTGAATTGAAAAAAGATAGGGGCTCCTATGGTATACGTAGGAGTCTTTTTCTGTGGAGGAAAGGATGCATTTATATATAGAATTTCTGGGACGGGAAATACCTACGTATAGTGTGATGATCCTTTTGGGAGGTATCACAGCCAATCTGCTGGCTCTGCATTTTGTAAAGAGAGACCACCTGAACCTGTACGACATGATTATTCTGGAAGCCTATATTGTTCTTGGCGGTGCCTTGGGAGCAAAGGGATTGTTTCTCTGGGTCAATCGAAAAAGAATCAATTGGTCCAGATTTATCGAGCCGGAATATTTTGATCTGCTGATGAAAGCGGGGCTGGTCTTTTACGGGGGACTGATCGGTGGACTTTTCATGGTTTTTCTGTGTAAAAAAATACATCATATCGAAGTGGAGAGATATGTAAGAACTTTGTGTTTTTCCATTCCCTGGGTGCATGCTTTTGGACGAGTGGGATGTTTTATGGCAGGGTGCTGCTATGGGATTCCCTATTCCGGACCGGGAGCTGTGGTGTTTCCGGAAGACTGTTATGCCCCGGCAGGGATTTCTCTTTTTCCGATACAGCTTCTGGAGGCCGGATGCCTGATGCTGCTGGCATTTTTTCTTCTTTATCTGTCGATTCGGAGGAAAGATACCTATACTTTGGAACTCTATCTGATGTTGTATGCTATTTTACGTTTCTTTCTGGAAGAGCTGCGCTACGACAGTGACAGAGGATACGTGGGACCATTTTCCACGTCCCAGTGGATCAGTGTCATTTTATTAATCCTATCGGCATACTTGTTTTGGGAGCAGAAGAGGATACAAATTGTAACAAAAAATATATAACAAAAAAATATAATTAGTATAACGAAAAAGTATAAATAAAAAAAGAAGAAAAGATGTCAACCGTTTTTGAAAATGTCCCAAATTTCTTGTAACATAAGCCCGAAGGAA